>JBFIDQ010000278.1:0-3797 GCA_041603795.1 Chlamydiales bacterium | reverse complement strand
GCCTTTCATCGAGCGATTGCTTTGGGTGTCGATTTTATAGAGATGGATGTCCAATTCACCCGCGATGGGGTGCCAGTCATTATTCACGATGAAACCGTGAAGCGCACGACAAACAGTCGCAAAGAAGATCGCATTGACGAGCTCACCTTTGCCGAGCTCAAACGTCTCGATGCAGGCGCTTGGTTTGCCCCAGCTTTCCGTCGAGCTCGAATTCCCTCCCTTGCAGAAGTCGTCCGCATGCCTCGTGGGGCAACCGGACTCTACCTAGAGTTCAAGCCGACCGAACGCATTGGCGAGCTTGTTCGCGCAACAAAAGAGGTACTTGAAAAGTACCCACAGGAAGGAAAAGGTCCTATTTACCTCATCTCCTACTCACTTCCAACCCTAGAAGCCTTTGCTAAAGAGCTTCCCCAGTATCCACTGATTGCCATCGCTCACACCGAAGAAGAATTGGAAGCCGTGTTGCAGGGCCCCACCTCCACATTGATTTGCCATACCCCCCTTCTGACCCGCAAGCGCGTTCGCGAACTACGCAAGCGGGAGAAAACCGTTCTGGCCTACACCGTGAATGATCCGCTTCCGGCACGAGCCTTGCTCAAATACGGAGTTGATGGCTTCATCAGCGACAACCCTCGAACACTCATCAACTCCATCAAACGTTAACGCTGGTTGTGAGGCATCTTTGAGATCAAAATGGTTGCGACGCAAACCCCTGTCGTTCCAGCGAAGACCAGATCCGCGCCCAAAAAAGCAATCGCCAAAAGAAAGCCGCTGTGAACAAATGCTGTAAGTAGAGTAAGGGCCAGAAGAGTGACCCCCAAAACGAGCTGAAACTGCCTCTCAATACTAATATGAGCCGATTTTTTTTTTTCGGTGGGCATTCCAGATTTCATCCAAAAATCGATTCCCCCTTCCAAGTTGTACGCCTCCACACCGTCCTCGTTTAGGTATTTTCGCGCGGCGTTAGCCGAGCGCACACCCGCCTTACAGTAGAAGACAAACGGACGTGTCTCATCCTTCGGTAGTTGACTCGGAGAAAACGTCGAGGTCGGCAATAAAATACCCCCCTTGATTCTCGCTAAAGCGTACTCATACCGCTCTCTCACATCGATTAAGCAAATCCGATCCTGCTGTAGCCACTCTCTCAGCGTATTTGGGTCGATATCGACTACTTTACTTGTCATTTTCAGGCTCCAATTTTCCAGCTGCAAACGCCTAAGTTAACCCCAAACCCCTTATTGCTCAATAGCTTAAATTTTTTAGTATACATATATTGAAAAAACGATTTATAACTATACCTTCGCGGTGCTCGCATCGCATACCTAACACACGAGACCGAGCCAAATACTTAAGGAGTCCCCATGACACAAAACCCGTCCACTTTATGCCGCAAGTACCACTCAGAGGTACAAATACCGAAATTGAATAGGGGGCAGACACCCCACCAAGGGACACTAAGCGACGGCGACGCAATGAAAACCATTCGTGGTTTCCTCAAGCAGGAGTCACGCGTCAGACAACTCGAGCGTCGTCCAACACCACACCGGCCCGGCCGAACGATCTCGCCTCTATTGGTAGAGCGTGCCACTCAAATGGAGCAAATCGACTCCCTCTTCAAAACGGTTCCGGCGGCCCACCGAGATCAAGTAGGCTTGTTCATTTTGGTCGACCGCCTCCTGCAAAAGGAAGAGGTGCGTCGCTCCCTCCATGAAGGCACACTCATCACCACAGCTCCCACCAAGCAAGCCTTCGTAACGAGCCCTCAGAAGCTGCTACAGAAGATCAATCGACTTCTTTGCGACAGCGACCATCTCGCCATGCGGATTCGCGTACGAGCACCACGCAACCACTCGCCACACCGCTTTGTTGCAGGCATAGTGGGACTCTGTGAACGCATTTTACGCTTTCCACTACGCCATCATCACTCCGTTGTTGAAGCCGCTAAGGAGCTCGTTGACGGCTACGGAACACTCCGCGCGGTTGTAACTGATTATCTAGAGAATTGTTGCAAAGCTGCGAAGAGCGGTACAAAAGGTTTCAATGCAGAACAGGCTATCCATCATATGGAGCGTAGTGACGAGCTCCTAGGCGCCTATGTCGACCTTAGCTACTATTGGAAGCGGTTCACCTATCTTCTCTTCAAAGAGCGCGCTTACAATCTCATTCAGGTTGACGAGACGGAAATCGAGACGCTCATGGAAACGACCTCTAGGCTTACAGCCTAAGGAGAAGTTTGTAGGTTTCGGCCAGCATACGTTTTGCTTCTGGAAAGGAGACGTGTGCCTCGGCCGACACCACAGGGACCCATTTATGATCCACCACCTCATCCACCTGAAGTTTCACCTCGCCTTCGACCTCAGCGATGTAGTAGCCAACTCCCTTGTCGATTAGCTTTCCCCTGCTACGAAACCGATAGCGTTCATTTAGGATGGATTCTGAAAGGTAGCGTTTGACGACGAGACCGCTCTCCTCCGTCAGCTCACGCTCAGCCGCCTCTTTAGGGGTCTCTCCCGATTTCGGATGGCCCTTTGGAAACGACCAATGGCCGGAGAGATGACGAATCAAGAGAACAAACCAGATGCCCTCTCTCTCTCGTAAAGGAATGATTCCGTAAGATTGATCCTTAACCATCATGTCCCCAACCTAAGGGATGGCCGATTTTATCGATAGGGACGGAAGAGTAGCGTCGCGTTATGGCCTCCGAAGCCAAACGAAGTTGACATCGCCAGGCGGATATCTCGGTCAACGGCGACCGTCGGCACGTCGAATTCCAGGATACCCGGTTCTGGGTCGTCTAGGTTAATCGTAGGATGCACCTTACCTGTTTCAATGGCCTTCACCGTCGCCACAGCTTCTAGTCCGGCAGCCGCCCCCAAACCGTGACCAATCATCGACTTAGTCGCGTTAATCGTCACTTTCTTAGAATCAGGAATCATCTGCTGGATCGCAAAGATTTCAGCCATATCGCCGCGCGGTGTGGACGTCGCATGAGCGTTGATGTAGTTGATCTCTTCCGCTTGCGCATTCCCATTATTGAGTGCGTTTTGGATACAAAGAGCGATCCCTTTTCCATCAGCCCGAGGTTCGGTCATGTGGTAAGCGTCGCAGGACATGCCTCCGCCCACGTATTCTGCTAGAATTGGCGCTCCAATTTCCAACGCCTTTTCTAAGGTCATCAGCACAAGAACCCCTGCACCCTCACCAAGAACGAATCCGTCACGGCCCTTATCCCAAGGCCTTGAGGCGAGTTCAGGCTCGTCACAGCGCTGAGAAACCGCCCGACAGGCAATAAAGCCTGCAAGGCCAGCTGGGTTGATCCCAGCCTCAACGCCACCAGCCACGATCATATCGGCGTCGCCCTTGCGGATATGGTCCGCTGCCGCTGCAATACAGTGGCTTCCCGTCGCACACGCAGTAGAAATCGAGTAGTTAGGTCCCATAAAATTGAGATCCATTGCTAGCGCGGCACCACCCATATTGGTGATGATGTACGGCACGAAGAACGGAGAAAGTTTTTTAAAGCCACGCTTGATAAAAGCCTCGACACCCTCGTGAAAGGTTGACATTCCCCCCATTCCAGAGCCAATGATCACCCCACAGCGTTCCGGAGGAATCGCCTTGAGGATCTCCTCTGCGCCGCCACTTTGCTCCACGGCTTTTTTGCCAGCAACCATTGTATAGAGTACGTACTTGTCCGCCCGGCGCGCCTGCTTGCGGTCTACATACCCCTCTACGTCGAAGTCGCGTATTTCCCCAGCGAAATCGGTGGTGAAACCTTCAACATCGAAGTTTTGAAT
>JBFIDQ010000277.1:0-3799 GCA_041603795.1 Chlamydiales bacterium | reverse complement strand
GATAAATTGATTGTCATACTCCGATTGTTATGAACTTACGATAGTTGTTGCCCTGCAATTGACCGGGATTCAGCTGTTGTGGTACAGCGGTAATCATGGAACCTAGTCAAGATATCATTAGTACGATTGCTCTGACCATGGGAGCGTCGTGGGCCAGTGGCATTAATCTCTATGCGGCACTTCTCGTTTTGGGATTGGGTGGTGCCACTGGACAGATCGTTTTGCCGGAAACCCTGGCGCTTGTGCAGAATCCACTTGTTATAGGTGCGGCGGGATGCATGTATTGTGTGGAGTTTGTCGCCGATAAAATTCCAGGAGTGGATACCGGTTGGGATGCGTTGCAGACCTTCGTTCGGATTCCTGCCGGCGCGATGCTCGCGGCGGGAGCTGTTGGCGATGTCGGTCCAGCGATGGAGTTGGCCACCGCATTGGTTGGTGGTGGAATTGCTGCAACGAGTCATGTCACCAAAGCGGGGTCCCGGGTGATCCTTAATACCTCGCCAGAGCCCTTTACCAACTGGACAGCCTCTATAGGGGAGGATGTCGCCGTCTTTGGTGGTCTCTGGGTGGCACTCAACCACCCCATCTTCTTTCTTATTCTTCTTGTTCTCTTCCTAGCCCTTGTCGCATGGCTGCTGCCAAAGATTTGGCGTGGAATCAAGGTCGTCGGACGTACCGTTGGGGGCTGGCTAGGACTTGTGAAGCCGCAAGACAAGGCCAATGCTGAAGAACTGCAAAAGCTTCAGGAGCTTCGTGATAATGGCACGTTGACAAATGAAGAGTATGAACAGGCTAAAAAGCGCCTGCTTGATAAAGTTGACCCTTAGAGCGTTGCTGCATCAGTAACCGCATCACCTACGACTTTTCCGATAGAAAAATCCAGAGGATCTGGCAGGATTTGGTCCGCTGTTGGATTTTCAACCGCATCCACTAATGCATACACCGCTGCGATTTTCATCGCGGCCGTAATGGAAGTTGCTTGCGCGTCAAGAGCACCTCGGAAGATTCCAGGGAAAGCTAGGACGTTATTCACCTGGTTGGGGTAGTCCGATCGACCCGTCCCAACGATTACAGCGCCGCCCTCTCGCGCCTCAGCGGGTAAAATCTCGGGGTAGGGATTCGCCATGGCAAAGACGATCGGCTCGGCATTCATCGTACGAATGTGCTCAGGTCGCAAAATACCCCCCTTGCTGACTCCGATAAAGACATCGGCGCCCACCAATGCGTCAAATAACGTACCTGCAATGTTGTCACGGTTGGTGTAGGACAGGAGCGACCGTTTCAGTGGATCAAGGTCCGTGCGTCCCGAGTGAATAATCCCTTTGGAATCCGCCATTACGACGTCCAGGACTCTCGGTCCGCTCGTGTTTTCGTAGCCGACCTTTCGCAGAAGTTTCGCGATCGCAATGCCGGCCGCACCGGCACCGCTAATCGCTATCTTGAGGGTGCTCATTTTCTTGCCAGTGACCTTACACGCGTTGATGAGCGCTGCTAGGAGCACGATAGCCGTGCCGTGCTGGTCGTCGTGAAAAACAGGAATTCCCAAGTCTTGCAGCTTCTTTTCCACTTCAAAGCAACGCGGCGCCGCAATGTCTTCCAAATTGATCGCTCCGAAAACCGGCGCAATGCGCCTCACCGTTTCCACAATTTCATCCGTGTCTTGCGTGTCGAGGCAGAGAGGCCACGCGTCGATGTTGGCGTATTTCTTGAACAGCAAACACTTTCCTTCCATCACAGGAATCGCTGCGAGAGGGCCAATGTTTCCTAGCCCTAGAACCGCCGATCCATCGGTCACCACGGCTACAGCGTTGCGTTTGATGGTGAGATCACGCGCAGCGGCTGGATTGTCGTGTATCATTTCGCACGGTCCTGCTACGCCCGGAGTATAAGCAATGGAGAGTTCCTCCTTGGTGTCCACTGGCACCTTGGATGCGATCTCGATCTTACCGTGCTGGCGCTTATGAACTTCAATCGACTGCTCATAGAAATTTGGCATAATTGACTCCTGTACAATAGTTTACATAGTCACTGCAAAAAAATCTAGAGTATGGTTTTATGGTTCAACGATAACTGGCGGTGAGTGGGATGAGGGAATACGACGTGATTGTCCTTGGAAGCGGAGGAGGCACTAAACTGGTGCGTCCATGTGCTGATCTTGGATTAAAAGTAGCCGTGATCGAGCGCGACAAATTGGGGGGTACTTGCCTCAACCATGGGTGTATTCCTTCCAAAATGCTCATCCACCCGGCCGATATCGGGGTCCAAATCGAGCAAGCGGCGCGGTTTTCTCTCAAGAATGTCGGTAAGCCAATCGTCGACTTCAAGGCGCTCGTAACGCGGGTTAACGCGACCATTGATGCTGAATCGGCCAGTATTGCTCCGATTTATCGCGATCACGAGAATATTGATCTCTACGCGGGTGAGGCGCACTTCATGGCCGACAAGGTGGTGAGGGTCGGTGATGATGTCCTTACTGCTAAAAATGTTTTCATTTCTGTTGGGTGTCGTCCGGATATTCCAGATATTCCCGGACTCTCTGATACGCCCTACTGGACCTATTTCGAGGGACTCCGCAATACGACTCAGCCGAAGAAGTTGCTGATTCTTGGTGGTGGGTACATCTCAACCGAACTTGGACATTTTTTCGGCTCTTTGGGAACGGAGGTCGAGTTTCTGCAGAGGAGCACGCTATTGCGTAAGGAAGACGATGATATTCGAGAGGAGTTCCTTCGTGTCTTTACGAACCGCTTTCCATGTAGGCTTGGAATCAGTTTTCGCCACGTCTCCCACGCAAACGATACGTTTACGGTGGCCTACACCGACCCCATGGGGGTCGATCGGCAAACGCAGGGCGATGCGCTGCTCGTTGTAACGGGAGTTACGCCAAACACAGATAGCATCTACCTCGAAAATACGGTGATTCAGCTGGATCGCAGCGGTTACGTGAAGGTCGATGATCATCTTCAAACCACCGTAAAGGGGGTCTATGCCCTTGGTGATTGCATTGGCCGTAAGCTTTATCGCCATACGGTAAATTACGAAGGGGAGTACCTATTTCGCACACTCTACGGAGAACCTTCTACCGAGCCCTTACGGTACCCACCAATTCCGTATGCGATCTTTACCCACCCACAAATCGGAGGGGTGGGCGCGAAGGAATCGGAACTTAAAGAGCAGGGAGTTGACTACTATCGGGGGGTCAACAAGTACGCCGATAGCGCCATGGGGATGGCGTTGCTTAGTGATCACGGATTCGTGAAATTGTTATTCGATCGTCGAACGGACAAGCTTCTTGGGGCAAGCATTATCGGAGAGGAGGCGGCGACAATGGTCCATATGCTCATCGCCTTCATGAAAATGGGAGCAACCCTTCACGACCTTCTCGATACCATCTACATCCACCCGGCCCTGCCAGAGGTGATCCGCAACGCAGCCCGCAAGGCGAAAGCTGAGGCGGCTTCTGTACCCATCAAAATTGGAGAATCGTTGTAAATGGTTTGTGAGCATAGTTCGGTAGGTTTTCAACGCAGCGACGGGGAGGCGGGGAGACGCGCAGAGTATATATGAAGTAGACTCTCTGCGTTTCTCTCCGTCTCCCCGTCCATACTTTTACCCACAAGTTTTTGTGACGGAAATATGCGGCTTGTGCAGTGCGTGCTTTTTTGCTGCGGCAGTAGCAGTGGCACTTAGCCTCGGGTGGAGGCGCAGCCGGAACCCGGGGTACGATAGCAAGAGAGAGTCGCGCTGCGGGAGCAGCGCCGGCAAATCGATATATCTTGAGCTATGTGAAATCAACACT
>JBFIDQ010000276.1:0-3805 GCA_041603795.1 Chlamydiales bacterium | reverse complement strand
CGGGGCACTAGTGACCGTTACGATTCTCTGAAAAGTAGGAGTCCGTCGACAGAGGCGGCCTCCAAAAAAAGGACCCATGGCGCAAGCCATGGGTCCTTTTTATTTAGGACTTGTTTCAGAACCTAAATATCTAAGTTTTTGAAACCTTGGTCATCATCTCATCGATGCGACGTATTTTCTCAGCCCGAGCAAACTCGTCTTCCGAGAGCCCACTCTTGGCGGCTTGCAGCTGCTTTTGAACCGTCACCTGGTCGACTTTACGTTTTTTTGAAAGGAATTCAGCGTAGCTAAAGTTCGACTCGTATCCCGTCGGATCGATCTCAATTGCTTTACGAAAGTGCTCTCCGGCTTTTTTGTTGTTTCCAAAGGCAATAGGAAATGAAGGGACACGCGAATAGAGCAGTCCTAGCATGACATGGCCATAACCATCCCACGCCTTTTCATCAATTTCAAGAGAGCTCTCTAGAAGTTTCTTCGACTCCTTCACTAAGGGAAGGGCCTTTAATCCGCCGATAAGACTTGCGTGGTACCCCAAGATGCGCGCACGAACCATGAGCTCCATTGGATCTGTCGACCCCTCACTAATCTGCTTATCGGCCAGCTCATGAAGGCGCGCGATTTCTGCCATTTCGGCATCGCCCGCTAGCGGACCAAATTTGAGCGCGAGAAACTGCTCCTTCAATAAAGTCACCGTACCCTCTTCGGCATGGAGTGGTGAGGCACATAGCGCGCCGGTCAGGAAAAGAAGAACAAAATGTTTCATTACATATCTCTCTATTAGTGAAAAAAGGTCATTGTACCACGCCAGCGTCATATCTTCTAGACAAAATGGGTAAGATCGGGTAGAAATGGGTATAATTGGGTATAAACGGGTATCGCCATGATCAATATCACGCCAGAAATGCTCTCCTTTGTCGCCGAAATCGACGAATTCAAAGGCCGTTGGCACGCCTACGAGCACCTTGCACCGGACCGCCTCACGGATATGCGTCGAGTTGCAACGATCGAAAGCGTGGGCTCCTCCACGCGTATTGAGGGCGTCACGCTTTGCAATGGAAAAATTGCAGACCTCCTAAGTGGTGTGCAGCCTCCTAGTCTATCGACACGCGACGAGCAGGAGGTTGCGGGGTATGCGGACGTCATGAACCTGATTTTCGATTGCTACCCTGAGCTTACGCTCACCGAAAACCACATCAAGCAACTCCACCAGCAGCTACTTGCTCACGGCGAAAAAGATGCGCGTCACCGGGGCCGCTACAAAACAATCGACGGCACCATTGAGGCATTCGATGCCACAGGCCGCAGCCTCGGTGTGATTTTCCAGCCTGCTTCCAGCTTTGATACGCCTCGACTGATGGAGGAATTGGTGAAGGAGACACAAGAAGGTTTAGAAGAGGGACTCTGGCACCCGCTCATTATCATCGGTTGTTTCGTGGTACGTTTTCTCGCGATTCACCCCTTTCAGGACGGAAATGGGAGGCTCTCACGCGTGCTTACGACGCTACTGCTGCTCCGCTCAGGTTACGCGCACGTCCCTTATTGCTCGTTAGAAAAAATCATAGAGGAGAGTAAGGAGAGCTACTACCGTGCGTTGCACGGAACGCAATCAACGCTCCACACATCAAACCCAGCATGGAGCCCCTGGCTGCTCTTCTTTCTACGCGCGCTCAAGCAGCAAAAGGAGCGGCTCAAGAGAAAAGTCGAGGAGGAGGTAGAGCTCCTTTCTGCACTCCCCAAGCTGGCGTCGCAAACGCTTGCACTTGTCCGCGATCGCGGACAAGTGCAAAATCAGGAAATCTCGGAGGCTCTCGACGCGAGCCGTAACAGTGTTAAGGTGCAGCTCGCCCATCTAGTAGAAAAGGGCTTGTTGGAGCGCCACGGCAAAGGACGTGGCACGTGGTACACGAGCGCTTAACGGAAGCTATACAGGTCATGCGGCGCACCCTCAAATTTAGCCGCCTCTGATCTCCGCTCCAGCTCCGTCACATTCTTCTCCAACATCTCCTGCATCTGCTGAACGCTGCTCATGCCGAGCTTGTGCAATCCCTGTGACATCCCCTGTAGGAGGCAAGGGACCCATTTTGCGACGGCCCCTTTGTAGGTCACCCGACCAGATACTCCCTCTGGAATCTTTAAGGCACTGTTTTGCGTTCCATAACGAAATGCCCCACCGCGTTCCATAGCGCCGTAAGAACCCATTCCCTCATAAACCTTCAGCTTCACCCCGTCCTTAATGATCGACTCGCCCGGAGCCTCATCAGTACACGCCAAAAGAGATCCGAACATGACCGTGCTGGCGCCTAGGGCAAAAGCCTTCACCATATCGGAACTCTTGCGAATGCCCCCATCAGCAATGATCGGCACTCCATGCCGCCTGCCGATATTTGCGCAGCGATACACAGCGGTAGCCTGACCTCTACCGATTCCACCGACCTCCTGCGTGGTGCAAATGGAACCGGACCCCATACCCACGCGAATCGCATCCGCACCGGCCTCGATCAACGCCTCACAAGCCGACTCAGTGACCACATTCCCAGCAACCACCTGCAAATCTGGCCAGCGCTTTTTCGTTTCGCGAATGAGCTCAATCTCGTAGCGTGTGTGGCCCTGAGCCGTATCGAACATGACCACATCGACGGCACCAGCAAGAGCTTCCAATCGAGGCAGTGCCTTATCAGGCCACGTCTCAATAGCCGCACCAACTAGAAGTGATTTGTTTTGGTAGTTAATCGTCGCCTTAGGAAAATTCTCGTGCTTCTCCATATCAGACCGAGTGACCAAATACTGCAATCGTGGTCCGCTATCAACAATAGGTAAAGCCGCCTGGTGGTTCTTCAGCATGAACTGGTTCGCCTTCCGCAGGTTAGGCCCCTCCGCTGTCGATACCTGGTCAGCTGTCGCCATGGCAAGCTGCGCAATTGGTGTCATGCGCTCTTTCACCCGCTGGTCGAGATGCTCCCCTTCAAACGCGGAGTAATCGTACTTCGTAATCATCCCCAAAAGGCGTCCGCTTAGATCCCCACTTTCCGTAATAGGAATCGTCGAGTACCCCTGCTCGTCGCGAATACGCACCACATCACGGATGGTCGCCTCCGGACTCAAAATAGCGGGATCGCTCACGAATCCGTGCTTATACTTCTTTACGCGCATCACTTCAGCAAGCTGCTCCTCTGGGGATAGGTTGTAATGAATGAATCCAATGCCGCCCTGTAGGGCGATGGCAATGGCCATTTGGCTTTCAGTGACCGTATCCATGGGAGAGCTCACACAAGGAGTGGTGAGGCGGATGTCTCGCGTCAGCTGCGACGTCAAGTCCACATCGGCCAAGCCGAAATCTACATAATGTGGTAGTAGAATGAGGTCGTCGTAAGTAAGTGACTCCCCCTCATAGCGAGCAAAAAAATCGTGGATGCGCATAAAAAGTCCCCCCAAGGTAGCTGTTGGGGGGACTTATACTCAAACTTGGAATTGCTTGTCCATTAGATAAGGTCAGGGAAATCGCATTGTAACAATTATTCGCAGATTCTACATGCCAGTATGTCCCTATTCACGGGACATACTGGCTAAGGCAATCGCACAGTAATCACTTGTCTTGTGCCCACGATCCCTCTATATTTCGTCTGATGGCTATTGACTCTTTCTATCCTTGCCCTCTAGAAGGCTCAATCGAAATAAAAGCTTTTGCCCATCGTTGTCTAAAGCCGCGCAGGTTCCCCCTCCCTGCTTTCCCACCTCAAACGCTCTCTCAAGAATTTTCCTTGACGCCGTGTTAGTCTTATCACAGGTGGCCCTTGCTTCGGTGAAT
>JBFIDQ010000275.1:0-3853 GCA_041603795.1 Chlamydiales bacterium | reverse complement strand
TCGTTTTGTGTGACCTTTGCCATGGGGGTCAACGGATCGTGGGTGAAGAAGAGGCTACCGCCTCTTTCTAGCATTTCTTCTAGGAGGGTACGTTTTTCGTCGACCGAAAGCTCGGGGAAACGGTCATAGCCCATGGTGATGGGAACGTGCATCCAGGGGAGGCCAGGTATGAGGTCGGCTGTGAAGACAAGCGGACCGCTTTCTGTCTCCAACTCGGCAAGCATGAGGCCGGGGGTGTGGCCGTTGACGTAGCGGAAGCGAAGGAAGTCGAGATCTGGGTGACTTTCGTCCTCTATGAGGACGAGTCGACCCGACTCTTGCAGCAGCGTTTGTATTGCAGGGACGAACGAGGCGCGGTCACGTGGATGTGGATTTGTGGCACGTTCCCAGTGCGGCTTACTGCTGTAAATTGTTGCGTTTGGAAACAAGAGGCGCTGCTGGCCGTCGCCAAAGACGGAGAGTAGACCGCCTGCGTGGTCGAAGTGCATATGTGAAAGGATGATTCCGTCGATGTCGCTATCTGATAGACCCACTTTTTCTAGATTCGCGAGGAGCACGTGCTCGGCTTCCACTACGCCAAAGCGGTCGCGCATCTTCGGATCAAAAAAGGCGCCGACTCCTACATCGAAGAGATAGTGTTTGCCGTTGCGTTCGACGTGCATGGAGCGACAGGCGAGGGGAACGCGATTGCGTTCATCGGGGGTGAGCCAGCGCTCCCACATTGCCTTGGGTGCGTTGCCGAACATCGCGCCACCATCGAGTCGCTGCGTGTTCCCTTCAATACTTGTGATTTTCATCTGCTTTTATTCCTTCGTGAAGCCAGTCCGTTATCCCCTTTAGGGGCGCTAGCTCGATTCCTGTTTTTGTTGTGAAGTGTTCAACGAGCTTCTCCGTGGCCAAATTTCCCTTTGCTCCGGGGGCAAATGGACAGCCGCCGAGTCCGCCAATGCTGCTATCGAAGATGCGAACGCCCTCCTCGTAGGCAGCCTGCGCATTTGCCAAGGCGCGCTCGTATGTGTCGTGTCCGTGCCAGGCAATTCGCTCAATGGGGTAGACCGCTCCCACTCGCCGTACGAGGTCCGCTACCTGTTCTGGTCTTCCGATTCCTATCGTATCCCCTAAAGAGATCCGTTCAAAACCTGTGAGCCGCTCGATTACGCGAAGGACCTGGTCGACGGAGATCTCTCCCTCATAGGGACAGCCACAAACGGTAGAGAGGTAGGCGAGGGAGTGCGTGCCGTCGGCGTGTATAGCATCGAGGACTCCCGCGAAGGCGTCGATGTGCTCCTTAATGGAACAATTCACATTCTTTTTGTTGAATGTTTCGCTTGCGCCTACAAAGAAGCACGCCTCCGCAAGGGGGTGTTGCCGAAAGGATTCGTATCCCTTTGCGTTCGGAACGAGTGCCGATAGGCGCACCCCTTTGAGGTCGTGTACGGCCGCCGCCACTTCCTTCTGATCAGCAAATTGTGGCACCCACTTTGGACTCACGAAAGAGGTCACTTCGATTTCCGGTAGACCCGCAGCCGCCAGTTTTTTGATGAGTTCGATCTTGAGTGGGGTCGGCAGGAATCCTGGCTCATTTTGTAGGCCGTCGCGTGGTCCGACCTCCCTGATGATGATTTCACGACTCATTTTGGACTGTTCCTTTTATGTAGAATCTGTTATACTGCTCGCTATGATTACTCTGCAAAATATTTCCAAGTCTTTTGGGGCACGCACCCTTTTTGAAAACGTCGACCTCTCGCTGCAAGAGGGCAATTGCTATGGTCTAACCGGACCCAATGGCGCTGGGAAGTCGACCCTTCTCAAGATGATCATGGGTCTGGAGGAGATCACCACTGGCAAGGTTATTCTTCCAGAAAAGGTGGGTATTCTTCGACAGAATATCGAAGATTATCGCGAGATGAGGGTCATAGACTGCATCATCATGGGCAATCAGCGTCTGTGGGCGGCGCTGGAAGAACGTGATCGCCTCTATGAGGGGGAGATGACCGATGAAGTGGGTATGCGTCTTGGTGATTTAGAAGAGATCATCGCCGACGAAGATGGCTACTCTGCTGAAGCAAATGCGGAAGAGCTTCTTTCTGGCATGGGTATTCCCGAAGAGGAATTTGAAAAGACGATGGCTGAGATCCCAACAGATCTGCAGTTTCGCGTGTTGCTTTGCCAAGCTCTCTTTGGCGATCCTCAAGCGTTGCTTCTTGATGAGCCGACCAACCACCTCGATCTAGAGTCGATTGGCTGGTTGGAAAAGTTCCTCAACTCCTATAACGGTGTTCTCGTTGTCGTCTCTCACGATCGCCACTTTCTCAACTCTGTTTGTACGCATATTGCAGACATCGATTATGAAACGGTGATTCTCTACCCGGGTAACTACGACGCAATGTTCCTTGCAAAATCTAGCGTGCGTGGTCGCGAGGAGCAGGACGCCAAGTCGAAGGAGAAGAAGATTTCTCAGCTTCGCGATTTTGTCGCGCGTTTTGGTGCGGGAACTCGTGCGAGCCAGGTGCAGAGTCGCGTGCGTGAAATCGACAAGCTAAAGCCACAAGATCTAAAGAAGTCGAATATCGAGCGTCCATACATTCGTTTCAATATGACCGAAAAGCTGCCGGGAAAAATTGTCCTAAAGGCTGATGGGATTAGTAAGGCATACGACGGGGAACAGGTCATTGATGACTTCTCCATCGAAATTGAGCGTGGTGACAAGGTTGGCGTGATCGGTGCCAACGGTCGCGGTAAGTCAACCCTCTTGAAGATGCTTTCTGGAAATCTTGAGCCGGATAGTGGAACGGTAGAACTTGGACATGGCGTAGAAACTGGCTATTTTCCACAAAATCATAACGATCTCATTGACAAGTCGACGGTCAAGGATAACGCGTTTGACTGGTTGAGATCGACCGGCAAACGTGTCTATGAGCAAGATGTCCGCGGGGTGATGGGCAAGATGCTTTTCGGCGGCGACGACGCGTTCAAAATGGTTTCGTCACTCTCCGGCGGAGAAACTGCTCGCCTGATTATGGCGCAGATGATGTTAAGTGAGCACAACCTCCTGATCATGGATGAGCCAAATAATCACCTCGATCTGGAAGCTGTCTCCGCCCTCGCTTGGGCGATTGAGGACTTCCCCAGTACCGTCATCATTGCGTCTCACGATCGCAGTCTAATGGAAAGTGTGGCAACAAAAATCATCGCTTTCGAAGAGGACGGTATCCACGTCTATAATGGCACCTACTTGGAATACCGAGCCATGCGGAAGGCGTTGGTTAAGTAAGAGTGGTCATTGGGATCAATCTAATCTCATAGCCCATCTTTACGAAAAATTTACCTAAAATATATATATGGTTAACAATTAAGTGTTAAAATAGTGGAGTTAAATGGTTGATGGGCGTTTTATTATCGACTATTTTATTAAATTTGAAACTATTAATTAAATTAAAATAAGGTATTATTATGGCAAGTCCTGTTTCTCCCACCCTCTCCCACCAACCCCCTCATCCGCCGCAATCGCTGTACAATAAATTGGGATATTATCCTGTAAGCGGACAGGTTGTTGCTGTTTGGCGTGGACTTTATGGAGTTGTAAAAGCTGTCGCTTGTTTGGCGCTCGCAATCCTCTCTACGCTTTTTACAGGCAGCCCTGGCAGGTTCGCTGGCGACACTGTCGATGGATTGAAGCACATCGGACGTGCTTGTGTGGAAATGGTTCCCGTTTTAGGTGGCGTTGCCACGTATTGGTATGATGGCGAACCGCGGGAAACCTTTGTTAACGTTGACGCGCTATAAGGAGATCATCAACCTTCCCCTTATACCCCGCGCGGCCATAGACTTTGACTTTTCAGCTGATCTTTTC
>JBFIDQ010000274.1:0-3862 GCA_041603795.1 Chlamydiales bacterium | reverse complement strand
TGCTGTCGGGATGATTGGTAGCGCCCCTACCGGGGCGCATAATATCGTTTTGATAAACCCCGAGCTGCCTCGCTATCGCTCGTTGCACGGGGCTTGCCTCTGTCGTGGCTACCGCCACGTGGAACTCGGTAGTTGCTATCAAGTTTTAACTAGTAGAGTCGCCCTGGCTGAACGTGATCAGGTAGGCCCAATGAAGCCTCGTTTTGTTCCGTTTTGACATCTCTAATGTCATTTTGCTGACTGTCCCGTTTGTCGCCATCTTGACAGCCTTATATGAGGTGGAGTAGGTTCTTTAGTCGTTTAACTCAAAATTGGAGATACTGATGAGTTCGATTAATACCCAATATGGCGAGTCGCCGTGTTCAGTAGCGTCCTCGGCCGGCCAAGGAACGATCTCATCGTGGCGTGGGCGCGCCCCGCGCCGCCTATCAACCTCCCCCGAGAGCAATAGCGATTGGGGAAAATTCATGCGCAAACTAACCACTGGCTTGGG
Source organism: Chlamydiales bacterium (assembly GCA_041603795.1). Lineage (GTDB taxonomy): Bacteria > Chlamydiota > Chlamydiia > Chlamydiales > JBFIDQ01 > JBFIDQ01. The sequence continues at coordinate 3,369 of JBFIDQ010000274.1, read as the reverse complement.
CTGGTCTACGGTATTTCTATTGCCTGCAACTACCACGGCACGGTGTGATGTTTCGAATTCAGATACCATTTATGACTTTGCTGGACACAATTACGAAAACGACCCAGAGGGCTGTGCGGGGTATTACCGCTATATTGCTGCCGGGGGTTTCGGGCCAACCGCTGTGGAACAATTTAAAGAGAAATCCTCGGACTTGCCTTTCAATGAGCTGCCGGGAGCTCGTGACTCGAGCACCTTCACCTTCCAAGCCTGCAAAGGGTGCTATAGTGATGATTGCGATGAGGACTGGGGCTACGATAAAGCCGTATGGGCTGTCTACGCCGGTCAGTACAAGTGGTGTGAAGAAATCACAAACACTACGTTACTCAGGGGTATTTGCGATGCAGCTTCCGCTGTTGAGTGGCAGGAGCAAGAGGATGGCTGCGATGATGGTGACCCTACAGGGTTGTGGGTGACACTAGGCTCGATGTGCGTCGTATCAATAGGTATCGTCGCGTGTATGATAAAACAGAGCAAGAGGGACGAAGAGCAAACGGAGCAGTCTAATGCTGCGGCTCAGGAAAGACCCTCTGTCGCTAGGGTCGATTTAGAAGAAGGTGCGCCGTCCATAACTTCCGAACTTTTTGAAACCAAAACTCCTGCTATACCGAGTGGGGAGCCTGCTCCTGAACCCACAGCTCCATCCGACGAAGGAGAACAGCCTGGAATGGCTGAGGCGGTGTAGCCGCCTTAGGAAAGGCTAACCGATGTTAAAAGTAGACAACATTTCAATCTCTTATAGGGGCGTACCCCTTCTCAAGGAGCTGAGCTTTTCTGTTCTACCGGGAGAGATCGTAACGCTTATCGGTGCGTCGGGAAGCGGAAAAAGCTCGCTACTCCGGGCGTGTGCCGGACTCCTTCCTGTTGAGGGGGGAATCATCTCAATGGAGTGTCCAGAGGTGACCTACCTCATGCAAGATGATCTCCTCCTTCCATGGCGGACCGTCATTGATAACGTGCGCTTTTTTGCTGAGTTGGGGCCGAGACATCGACGGCCAAACATTCCAGTGGAAAGAGCGAGCGAGATGCTGAAAGAGGTAGGTCTCGGCAAGGTTGAAGGGTTTTACCCGGCACAGCTCTCCGGAGGGATGCGCCAGCGCGTCGCCTTAGCACGAGCGCTGTTGCAGGATCGCCCGCTCATTTTAATGGATGAACCATTCTCCGCTCTCGACGTGATTCTTCGTGAAAGCCTCTACGAGCTCCTTCGTCGCATTCACAGACGGTTTAACCGGACGATGCTTATGGTGACACATGACTTTCGTGATGGACTGGTGCTCTCCGATCGGGTGCTGCTCCTTGGTGAGGGGCGTATCGCGGAGGAATGGGCAGTGACGGACGAAATACGCAACTCCCCAGAACGGATGGGAGCCCTTTGTGGCAGTCTTAGAGAGGCTCTACGGGACTATTCTCTCGTTCCGCAATAAGAGCACCAATTTCCACTTCGTTTAGTTGCATGCCCACTCGTTGTGCTTCGTTTCTCATCCAGAGGTAGAAAGCTTGAACTTCTTCGAGGTCAATTTCCTGACTCCGAGCGTACAAGGGCGCGGTCGCCAACCACGCGTCCTTCTCCCAAATAAGCGAATCCTTTCCCTTATCGGAGTTGGCGTGACTATAATGGGCGAAGGCGAGATCGGGATTGGCGATCGCTTCATCGATGCTTCGTTGTAAGGCCCGTTGGACGCGCGCAACAAAATCGGGATCCGCTTCGCCTTTCACGAGTACGACAAGTTCATGGTAATTAGGAATCCCAAGGGTGCTGAGGGGAACATGGTCAATATCAATACCTTTGTGAAGCAGTTGCACACCTTCAATGTTCCAATAGACACCGTAGACGGCGTCAACTAAACCCGATCCGAGGCTACTGCTAAGATCAAAGGATACCTTTTTTAGTTCAGCTGAGGTGACGTTGTTTCTCCGTAGGATACTCGTTAGGGTCATGTGATTGAGGGTGCTCGTCGCGTAACCAATGGTCTTGCCAGTAAGGTCGCTCACACTCGAAATGGAGCTATCCTTACGGTAAATGAGGGCGTTTAGCGGCTGTGCAATGAGAGAGCCTACGATTTTGATGTCCGCTCCCGACGCGTAGGCGCGGATCGCATGAGGCATGTAGTCCAGGGAGAGATCAACCATCTCACTTGTAAGAAAGGGAAGGCCATCTGCCGGATCGTGTACTTTGATCACTTTAAGGTCGATGTTTTCTTCTTCGAAGAACCCCATCTCAATGCCAAAGTAGAGAGGAACGTGATTTGGATTGGGAAGCCAGTCGAGGGCAAGTTGGGTGGGGTGAGGATGTGCGACCTGAGAAGGCTCGGGCGGAAGTGCAAGCAGGCCAAACATGAGGACAAGTGATGAAGCTGCCGCTGTAGGGGTCGATAGGACTCTGGGGCGCGGTGAAAGAGCGAAGGATTCGAGGACGACAACGAGTGAATACAGGGCCAGACTCACTGTCGTTAGACAAAAGATCGCAGCAAACGTCGTGTCGAGGTCAGCTGCACGACGGCTTTCCAAAATAAATACGCCAAGCCCCTCTTGTCCACCCGCCCACTCTCCAGCCACAGCACCAAGTCCAGCGATTCCGGCAGAAATCCGCAAACCGGAAAAAAAATGAGGAACGGCCCAGGGAAGCTGCAGCTTGCAAAACGTTTGCCATGGGGTGGCGTGGTTGCTGCGAAAGAAATCGCGGTAGGCAAAGGGTGTGGCGCGGAGTCCCTTGTAGAGACTCAGGGTAAGGGGAAAAAAGATCATTAGGGTCGTTGGAATGATGATGGCGAGCTTGCTCCACCCCAACATGAGAACCATCAATGGTGCTAGGGTGAACATCGGAAGGCACTGAATGACGAGAAATAGGGGCTGCAAGATGGTGCGGAAAATGCGCCTGGAATTCATCAGGTAGGCCGTAGGGAGGGCGCCTGAAACCGCAAGTAGGAGTCCGGCCACCATCTCCATTACGGTAATTCTGGTATGGAAAAGAAAGCGGTCGGGTCGACTCCATATGGCCGCGATTACCTTGCTGGGTGGGGGTAAAATAAAGATCATATGCTCTTGGGCGCGAGCGACAATCTCCCAGCTAAAAAGTAGGAAAAGAAAAAAAGTTGATACGATGAGTGCTCGTTTCATGGGAAAGGAGTATAGCAAGGTGAGGTTTTAAAGGGATTGCTCCTAGCGCCCTTACCTGGTATTCTCTTTGCCATGATTCGAAAAACAATAGGCGCGATGTTTCTTGTCGCCGGCACCTGTGTTGGTGGTGGTATGCTTGGTCTGCCGGTCGTAACCGGAGGCCTTGGCTTTCTGCCGTCAACTGCCGTGATGGGGATGGCCTGGCTGATGATG
>JBFIDQ010000273.1:0-3888 GCA_041603795.1 Chlamydiales bacterium | reverse complement strand
TGTTGACATAATGAATTGCCTATTTTTAATTAAGTTAATTATACAATTGGCGGTTGGTTAAATTCAATCTCTTTGCATATCTACCTATGGCTTACGCCATAGGTTAGCATCTGTCGGGACTTCGCCCCTGTGCTAGCTTGGGTGGAATTGGTTTTTATTCCTGGAGTGATCGAAAGGGTGAACAGGGCAACGTTTTTATGCTGCCCCTCATGGGTGGGGCGAAATATTAGATCAGTTGGTTTTTTTCACGACCTTGGATTTTAGCATCATGGCTCCCATACCTTTGATTTTACAATCGATATCGTGACCATTCACCTCATCGACCAGACGGATATTTTTAACTTTGGTTCCGACCTTGATCACGAGAGAGCTCCCTCCAACTTTTAGGTCTCTAATAACGGTCACGCTATCACCATCCTTGAGTATGTTTCCATGCGCATCTTTCACGACGTTCTCTTCAGGAACTTCCTCATTTAGAGCATCTTTCATCCATTCATTGGCGCATTCCGGACAGATATACATATTTCCATTTTCATAGGTATATTCGGATCCGCATTTAGCACAGTTTGGCAAGTCTTTCATAATATAATTTTCCGTTTTTGATATTTCACTCGATACATAGAGGAAAGCGAGTCCGTGTTCTTGTCTAAAAGCGAGACAATTCGGTCTATGTTTGGCTCGTTGTATTTAGGGAATCCATTTTCACTAACTCTTCTTCAGGAATTAAGACGCCCATGCATTTGCCGTGTCTCACAATGCGAATCATCTCTTTTCCAAAGCGTTCCTAATTGAGAACATCTGCCAAATTCTCACGTAGATGTCCGACAGATATCTCAACTGTTTCTTTTACGACGCCGCTTTCCATCGTAATCTCCAATTTGTACGAATTCCATATATACACCATATCATACATCATTTGCTCAAAGGCACTTTGGGACGAATTGTTGAGCTCTCACTTTTAGGGCCAAGCTTTTTGCCTGGAAAGTGATCCGCCTGCTAATGTCACTTGCTTGGAAAGCGGGAATCATGAGGGAAAATGAGTGTGATTGCGACAGGTTCTTGTGTGAGGAAAAGAGATAATCTTGCTGCATTGACTCCGGCAATGCCACCCAGGAAGAGGCTTAAGAGTAGTAGCAAACAAAGCGCCGCAGCTCGTATTCAGAAGCTGCAGAAACAATTTCCGTTGTGCGACAAGGCCACCATATGGCAAAGCTATATCGTTAGAAAATCAGATTGGAACAAAAAAGGCGGGTACGGCTCAAATAGTTCTCAGAAGCAGTATGGGAGCCACATGCACCAGGTGGTAGAGATGGCTGCCACATTGGTTGCATCGCACGACTCTCCCGAAAGGATTCTCGCATTCGTTGCGCATTGCAGGAGGCGAATCGCTTATGCGCTTCATCATAAAAATGCAAAGGATTATGGAGTGACTACCTGGGATTCTGCCCGTACGAGCTGTGATGGTCTCTATGAAGAGTTAGGAGTAAAACTGCTTGCAATGCATCAGAACTCTTCGTCGAAGAATAAATCGCATGAACTTTCTTATGGAATAGCTGCAAGGCCATCTCACCATGGTGCGAGGCAACAATCCAAATCCGTAGCTGGTGAAGTTTTTTAAAGTGGGCCTTTACGCAGCATAACGGAGAGGCGATGACCATTTGGGCCTCTCATGTACAAAGCGGGGCTCCACAAAAGGATTCAGCTACATGGGTGCAGCTCCCGAGAGAGCGCTGAGCCGTTGCGACAGCGGACCCCGATCGTTACCTGGAAATTGGAGCGTGGGAGCGGCGGTAGCTAAGCAAGGGCTTTTCCCGCGGACTCTTTCCAGCCTGAAGGCGGCTGTAAAGGATACGTTGTTGCCCCGACCTGGCGTTCTCCCGTTATCGGATTCCACCACTCCACCTCGTTGGCAGGAAGCATTAGGTGAATAGGGTGCTCTCCTTCCGTATAGAAGGCATAGGTGTCGTCCGCTTTTGCAAGGAGGGTGCAGTCAGGATGGCTAATGGCTTGCATCTGATGGAACGGGATGGACGTTATGAATTCACGTAGTATCTCTAGTTGTCCACGAATTATTGGTCCGCCTCCTCCCGGGAATCTGGAGTCCAGCGGCTGCGTGCCGTCCGGATGGGCGGCCGTATAGCTGTAGTCAAGGTGATTAAAACTAGCCCCGCCAGAAAGTAGAAAACGCCACGCCTCCTTTCGATAGGGTTCAGGGTCATTTCCCGCAAACCCCGTCTCGTCATGACAGACTGGACAAGATAGATGCCAGTTTTCTACGGCAGCCTGTGGGGTTGCGTAGTGGAAGTTTAGGATGTCCACGGCCGGGTGTTTTGTCGTGAGGGCTTTGTTGTTGTTTGCGATGTTCTGTGCAATCAGTTTGGTCGGCGCGCACTCGCGAAGGTGGTGCAGCATCTCCACTTGCCAATCCTCGACAAGCCTATGGGTTTGGTCAGGTAAGAAGTATTGCTTGAGCCGATTGAATCGGCCATATGCCTCTGGAATGGTGTAGGGTTCGTTGATCGGCTCTAAGATGACGTTGTCGAACGGCTCTAGAATTTGGCAGAGGGTGGTCACCCACTCCTTTTGCATCTCCAACAGTGGCGAATCCATGCGGTAGACATCTTTGCGGTCGATTCCCTCCTCGTACATCGGATTGAGCTGCCACAGGTCGTCACCATAAAGAAATGAAAAGAAGACGAATTCGACAACAATACCTCTCGCGTTGGCCGCCGCCATGTAGTCGCGCAGGCGCGAAGGATACGCCTCATCCAGAGGAGAGATAAAATGGGTTGGCGCTAGTGTGTTGTGTCGAATGAGCGTTCCCTCAGGATTCTCCCGGTATAGCCCCGAAAACGTGCGAGTTAGATTGAACCCATGGCGTGCTAAAGTGTCGAAGTAAGTCAGGTAATCGAGGTCACCATTGATCAAAGAGCCGTAATGCTCTCCAGAGGTAATCAGGAGCGTTGGTTTTCCGTTGATCGCAAAGTAGCGGGAGTTTTCTTTGGCTAGTGAGATGTGTGTGGTAAATATATTTTTCATTTTACTGGCAAAAAATGGGGATTGGCGTGTATTGTGGAGCTGTATCGTATGATAGAATTACAAAAAAGGATTATCATGAAGAAACGATTTCTTGCTACTCTTCTTGGATCGGCAGCTCTATTTATGGGCGGATCAGCAGAAGCGACCCACGATGAAGAGGATTGGGCACACGGAAAACTAGAGCTCGGTCCGGCCTATATGCACGTGGAGTTTCTCCAAAACGGGGTGAAAATGAACAGCCTCGATCTCTACGGACTTCAGGGCAATGCGTCAATTATTACATGGAAAGGACTCACTTTTAAGGTGGGTGGGCTTTACGGCCGCAATGATGGAGTGACGGCATCTTTGAGCGGCGCTGTCGGGTGGACAATTCCAGTAGAGATCAAAGACTGGAAATTTTACATCACGCCAAATGCCGGGTACACCTGGGGCTACCTTCGTTCAACAAGCACAGGAGCGGCAATCGATACCACTTTAGCCGGACTCGTTGGACGTCAAGGCTTCCATAACAGCACTCCGTTTGTTGCGACCGACATTAGTTTTTCGGTAACGGAGAAGATCACCCATACGACATCGATTCAATATGCATGGACTCGCTCCAAGGTGACCTATGATGGCACCGGCTTCGCCTTCGCGTTTCCAAAGACGGAGTCACGTGGCCTGAACCTCTCGTCCGTTACGGACTACTGGTTTACGGAGAATTACTCACTTAACTTAGCGGTGGGCGTGCAAAAGAGCCAAAGCAAAGAGAAGACAGCTTCACGTGCGTGGGGTGCTCGAATCGGCGCAGGGTACTACTTCTAGGTCTATTACAAGGCAGGACAGACTTTCTGTCTGTCCTGCCCTAGT
>JBFIDQ010000272.1:0-3889 GCA_041603795.1 Chlamydiales bacterium | reverse complement strand
TCAAGGTAGTCGATGAGCCGTTGGATATCAAGAGGACTCAGCTGACTCTCTGGTGAGAGTCCCTCTGGTGCCTCAAAACGCTTTTCCCATTGCCATGTTTGCTTCTCGTCTGGTTCCGCCAGGTAAGCCCTGGCAAAGTAATTGAAGGCGTCGTGACTTGTCACCAGGTATCTCTTGTTACTCGGAATGTCCTGCAAGAGCTCGCTCATACGGTTGTGAGTGGCCATAAGCTCGTCTCTTACCACTTTGCCTCGCTCTGCAAAATGCTCAGCTCCCTCAGGATCGAGTTCGCTCAACGTCTCTATCATTCGTTCCACACCTAGTGCGTAGAGCGATACGTCGGTCCAAATATGAGGATCAATCATGCCGTCGATGAACACAGCGGCAGATGGATCTTGAGTCGTTATGTATTCGCCGATATTGATGCATTGGGAGCAGTTGTCGAGGTAGGAGCGTAGGCTCGGACCGTGTTCGAGTCCAAGGCCGTTATAGAAAATGAGGTCGGCTTCCTGTAGCTTCTCGTCGTCGCCCTTAACGAGTTCGTAAGAGTGGGGGTCGAGCTGACCACTAATCAACGTCAGACATTTCATGCGATCACCAGCAACTCGGGTGACGAGATCCTCTAGCATTCCGGTTGTGCAAAGCACTCGTGGCTTGCCATGGTCGGCTAACCAAAGATCAAGTTCGGTGTCACCGCTGGGAGAGCCGCAGGAAATGAGAAGAATGGCACACAGCCACCACGATCTCATTTTTGGGCTCCTGTTAGCGTCAGAAGAGTATGAAGTTGGTCGGCTAGGTGTTCAAATGCCTTCACCGAGGGTGTCCCTGGATAGTCACGATGCAGAGGGCGCCCTTGATCAGATGCTTCCACTACACGGGCATCTAACGGAATTGACGCAAGAAGAGGGAGGTTCCACTCCGCTGCGAGCTCTGCACCCCCTCCTGTGCCAAATGGGGCGATCGTGGTGCCAGTCACCTCGTCAACATAGGGCCCCATGTTTTGAACGATGCCCAAAGTCTTTACGTCGACCTGATCAAACATGCGTTTGGCCTTGCGGACATCGTTTGTTGCCACTTTTTGTGGTGTGGTCACCAAGATAACGCCGGTCAATTTCGCTTTCTGCGTGATGGTAAGGGGAATATCTCCGGTTCCCGGAGGAAAATCAATGAGGAGGTAGTCGAGCTCCCCCCAATCAACTTGATCCATGAATTGACCAATGACCTGATTTGCGATCGGAGCGCGCACAATTGCCGCTTCGTCGTCATTGCGAAAATAAGCCATTGACATGAGAGAAAGACCCCAGCTCCTTGCAGGAAGAAGGTGGGTCTCGTTCTTTCCAGGTAGGCGATCTTCGGGTAACATCGTCCGTAACGAAGGACCGTAAAGGTCGGCATCCATTACCCCTACCTTTAATCCTTTTTCCTTCAATTGTAGGGCTAAATTAACCGTGACCGTGGATTTACCCACTCCCCCTTTTCCGGCAGCGATCCCTATGATCCGGTTGACCTTAGGAAACGGGCCTGAATTTTCCTCAAACATTTTTAATGACATGGTCGTAGTCCAATATGATTTGACCCAATTGTTTTAGCAAATTCGCACAAAGTTTGCTACCGTTTCCTAGAGGGCATGTTTATTAGCGTCGAAATAGTCTAGAAATCCATTGATTTAAAATGTCCGGAGTTGTTAAGAATTTACCAAGAGTTCCGTCACTAACTAATCGGACTCTCTCGAGTAAACGTAACTAACAGCAGAAAAGGAAATAGCTATGAGCTTATCTAAGAGCAAGTCAAACACGGGTGATCAACTGCTCGATAGTCTTATCGAAAAGGCACTTAAGAAAATTGGTAGTGATCGCGAGAACGATATTTGTCGCTATCTCCCAGTCGACGGTGGCTACATGCATCACTTCACACTGCGTAAAATGAAACACGAAGTTCCTGAGGAACTAAGTGGAATGATTGAGAAGTTTATTATAACGACAGACGACCCGGAGCGCGTACCCCCTAAGCCGCGGGCTGCTCGCGGATCGCGTAAGAATGGCGACCAGCCAAATCTTAATCGTGATGACCTAAAGCGACTCTTGAATATTGCTCGCTTAGCGAATGATCAGGAAATGATTCGTAAATTGACTCCCCAACGCTCACTTCCAAGTGTGAAGCGTGATTTGATGAGGAGCATTCGCCAGGGTAAAGTGGATCATGACTTGTGGAGCCGCTACGTTGAAGTGGCAGAAGCTCCAGGCATTGATTTTGATGACGCCGAGCTAGAGACCGCAGGAAGCTCTGTTTCTTGGAAAGATCTTCCAGGAATGTAAGACGTTTCAGTTCATTATGATAAAAGGGCACGCAATGCGTGCCTTTTTTTTATCGATTGAACAAAAAAAGCGGCACTCAAAATGAGTGCCGCCTGTGCGTAGAACAAGAGTCTAGGAAATTCCTAGACGGAAGCTTTCGCTTCTTTCGCCGCAAGAGCAGGATCAACTTTGATCGCTCCCTCAGCAGTTTCTTGAGCAGAAGCTTCTGCGTCTTGCTTCGATGTGAGGGCCACAAACTGGCCGTTCAAGAAGTGTACCGCAAACAGCCATCCAACAATTGTCGCTGTCACAATAACCGCAACAATCGGTGTACAAGCGGTTACGCTTGGCATGAAGGCAAGTAGCACCCAGTACATGAGTGAGCCGCCAGACTTGCCAAGGCGTCCACCAACGACATCAATCGCAGCTTTACCTTTCGTTTTTGATTCGTCGTCAAGAGGAATGTAGGCCATCTCTTTCGTTGGATCAAATAGCGAGTACTTAGAAGACTTACTCATGATGTTCTGAGCAGCACCCAAGATAACCGCCATGTAGAGCGGGCTAGTTCCTAGGTAAACAACGAGTCCCATCACGGCGTTCGAATCACGGAAAAGCATAAAGCTGAAGAAGCTAAGGCCCGTAATAAGAAGAACCGTAGGGGTTACAGTTGCAGCAACACCCCAACCGAAGCGGCGGATGACGTTGCCACCAACGAAAAGGAGCATACCGATCGTTGCAGCACCAGTGAAGAACGAGAATTGTCCCATGAAAGCGAGGTACTCATTCTTCGAAGGATACATTTCCTTAAGTTGGCTCTTCCAAATGACTTCAACAAGGTTGATGGACATACCATATCCAACAACGAGAAGTCCCAAGGCTGCGAGGTAAGGTGACTTTGCAAGAAACTTAATGCTGTCGCCAATTCCCATCTTCATTTTCGATTTCTTCTTCTTTACGTCCTTAGGGTCGTAAAAGCGAGTGTCGGTAAGCACGCTCTCATGAACATAGCGATAAAGAAGCATGACAGAGATACCCATGAAAACAACAATACCCATTAGCTGGTTCAGCGTGGTCTGCCAAGCGCCTGGAACCGATGCGTCAACGGACGCGATCTTGGTGATCAAAGGACCACTAACCAACATGGCAACGTTAGCACCAAGAAGGAACAAGGTGTAGAAGCGCTTCGCTTCGGACACGCGAGTGATGTCATTTGCAAAACCCCAGAAAAGAAGCGATAGAATGGCGCTTCCCCATAGCTCAGCGGCAATGTAGAAAAGAGCCGAGGTCCAGTTGCGATAGACAGCAACAAGGCCACTATAGCCAGCAGGAAGCTGCGCCTCAAGCCAGTCAGCTGAGGTGGTTGGCGACAGAAGCTCGGCGTTAGGTGCGAGAACCACTGCGTACAAGGTGAAAAAGATCAAGAAAGGTGCAATCGTCGCGTAAAACAAATTGCGCTTGCTTAGGGTGTTGGACAACTTCATGTAGGCGATCATGAAGAGAATTGCCGCCGGAACCACGAAGCCTAGTTTCAGAAAGGGAATAATCCCTGCGTCTGATCCAGGAGCGTTGATGACGATGGCATCCTTCATGTCACG
>JBFIDQ010000271.1:0-3926 GCA_041603795.1 Chlamydiales bacterium | reverse complement strand
GTCCGCAAAGGAACGCAAAGGGAATTCCTCTGCGTTCCTTTGCGGACTCCGCGCCTTGGCGTTACCTGCATTTGGGAATCAACATTCAGGTCTGTTAGAATAGAGCAACCCTAAGATCGGAGAAGGAAGGAGCCTTTTATGAGTGAACTCGAGCGCCGGCTTGCCCAATTGGAGTCACGTGTCGCGCGATTAGAGCTCGCGTCTGGTACGCCTCTGCCCAAGAAATCACCACCTCCTCCACCTCATCCACCTAGCAAGCGCGAGCCGGGACGAGGTCAAGGGTTCCTTGACTGGCTCAAGCAAGATCCTCTAGTCAAACTGGGCGCCCTTTTTCTTCTAATCGCTGCCGGGTGGTTTGTTAGCCTCGCTATATCGAAAGAAATCCTTGGACCTCTCGGGCGAGTTTTACTTCTGGCGGCCGCGAGTACGCTCTCCTACGGAGCTGGACTGTGGACGGTGGGGCGACGTTCCAATGTCGGACAGACCTTAATCGTTCTAGGAATGGCAGGTGGCCTCATGGCCATTTGGGCAGCCGGCACCTTCTACGGCTACCTGTCACCGATCCTCACCTTTGCTCTTATGGGCCTACTCGTCGGCGGCACCCTTCTCCTCGCGACTGCCCGCGACTATCGCCACCTCGCCCTTCTCACCACGGTGGCCACCGCTCTTATTCCCCACCTAGCCGGGTCTGAACTGCGCGACTTGGGACTCTTTTTGGTTGCTTACGTCGTCCTCTTTAACGTCGCTGCCTGCTTCGTTGCCCTGAGTAAGGGTTGGCGACAGCTGCTACCGATCTGCTTGGCAGCGACCGGCTATTACGTCGAGCAGCTGATCTGGCTCAAGCTCCTAGCGTGGGTTCTGCCGTTCCTCATAGTGATCTACCTCGTCTATTTTCTTCCGGCAATGCGGGTCGCCAAGGGCTCGGATAAGCTGTTATTTGGCGATCTTGTGACCCTTTCTCTTCTTCACGTATTCTCCTATGAATGGATTCACAGCTACGTGCTCATTCCCTACCACTATTTCGTCTATGGGTTAGTGGCAGCAGCGCTGCTTTACTACGCTGCCGCACTCGCTCGACGCCGAGACCTCTCCTATAAAGCCTTCTGGGGCATCATCATCGCCGGCCTTGCCGGCCTACTAGTGCATGCTGCTATTCCATTCGATCGGCTCACCGCGGCGCAGGGCGTTATGATTTACTCAGCCCTTGCGGTGGCGGTCACGAGCTACCTATGCTACGCCATTCGACGGCCCACTCCCTTGGAAACTGGCATGGCACTTCTGCTAGCCGCAGCGTCGGCGTACCTTCTGTCCATCTCCGATTTTCTCTCCATGGGTATCCTCCACGCAGACTTAGTGATTCGGGGACAGAATCTGATCCCACAGTCGCTGTGGTCCATGGAAACAACGGCCTATCTCAGTACGGTTGCCGCTCTCGCACTATCCCTATTTATCGTGCGGCATAAACTCAGCGAAGAGAGACCCCTGTTGGCTATCGGTGTCATTGTGTTAGGTGCGCAACTCATGGAGCTGATCTGGATGCTGTGTCACTCCCTATTTAGTGATCCCAGCGCGGCACACGCCATCGCGATCATTGTCTACGCCTGTGTCGCCACCGGTCTTCTCTATGCGGCGGAGAAACAGCGGATTGTGGGCTACCGCTACGGAGGCTATCTCCTCTTTGCCGCGATCCTGCTTCGCCTCCTTCTGATGGAAACCGAGCTCATGGATCTCACTTGGCGAATCATCACCTTCGCTGTCACCGGAGGCTTGTTGGTCTCCACGGCCTTTTTTAGGAAGGAAGGCAAGTGATTAGAGGCGAGTCCTGATTGAGCTCGGGCTCCAATCATCAACCCAGGCCTGTTTCCTAGCCAACTGTTGAGACTCTAAGGGCCACTGCCTCATCAAGAGCCTGCATAGAATCGTGCTCATCCAGATCGCCTTCTTTTATTTTGAGAATCGTCCAGTAGCGACACCGCTCACGGTTTTCCATGCTTGTTATATGTATAAGAAAGACCCCTTGGCCCGATGAAGCTATGTATTGACAGCGGAACAGGTTGCCTTCACACTCAATGGACTCACAATATACCTCTTCTATCCCTAAAAAGACGTAGTTTGATGTGGTTCCAATATCGGAAAGCAATCTCCTAACCGCAATTTGAATATGCGTTTCTCTGTGGAGAAAGTGGGGCAGGAACCACACGTTGACAGGGTATACCTGGGAGTGGCCATAGACTGCGCGGTCAACGCCACAAGCTTCGATGTGAGCGCTGTCACTTTCGAAAAGTGTCCAGAGGGTATCGTCCCACACTACTGAGCTATAGCAATTTAAGGCTTCTACTCGAGTAGCGGCTTCGGTTGCAAGAGGGGTGAGAGAAACAAGAAATAGAGTTAGAACATTGCGTATGATCGTGTTCAAGGGTGCCTCCTAGTTGTACCCATCAGTGAGCGGGTACAAGTGTCAAAAGTTCGTAGTCTCCAGCAACTTACAGGGACGAACTGCATAACATCAATTACTTTTGCTGCCTGACGACGGCTATCTTTGTCGATTGGGCAGCCCTGCATTTACCTGCGTTACTCGGAAACCTTTAACTTGAGTGCCGTCGGTAACGCAGACCCCGGCTCCGATGATTCCTTCTCAGGGGCAACCGCCCCGACAGATTTACAGCCTATGGCGTGAGCCATAGGTAGTGCAAAAGGAGTATGAGTCCTGAAGGGGCGACATATAGCGTACGCAAACACGGTTTTCAGACGCAATTAATGATACGCTAGGTGTCGGGGCGGTTGCCTCTAGGAAAGGGCGGTCTTCTGTCTAGCCTTTATAACCGGAACGCCGTATGGTTAGGGGCAGTTCACTGGCCATTCTTTATTAAAGACAAAAACAATCTTAATCAATTCTAAATATAAATTTCATATAATTATTTTTATTATTATTAAATAATGGTATATATACATGACTATCAATGTTAACAACTTCGAAGCAGAATCCTACAAGCAGGTTTTTCGCGATCAGGTTAAGGTTTGTCTGACAAATGTGCACGATCCGAGCACCGACCATCCTATGGGAATTATAAGAATCTGTATAGGAAGGTCTAGTTCGCCCGCCGAATTAAAATTTTTTGTATTAAGGAAAGAGCAGGTGGAGAGTCGCTACAAAGGAAAGGGTTGTTTGGCTGAGAAATACCCAAACGGTTTCGTCCTAATCGACGACCTTAGTAGCAACTCAGTTGAACGTGGTGGTGTTAGGGGAGGCGGCACCGAATTAATTCGCACGGTTATTAGAATTGCGAGAGACTGTGGATTGCCGGGACAGGTAGCCTTTGAAGCATGGGGTAATTCCCACCTCTTCTATGCAAAAATGGGCTTCTTACCTCTCAAACCGAACAAACTTGATGGTTTCAGTGAGGGAATCAAAAGCGCGCTTAGGGAAAATCCACATGCCCCGCCAAGTGCCCTGCATATTAAAGACCAAGACTACCATGGACCTGCTGGCACCTGGAACGGCTGTTTTATTGGCGGCCATCAACCCTATACCATTATGTACCTTCCAAAAGAAGCTGAAGGCCTTTGGAATAATATCCTCACTTCAAACGAAAGAGTACCAAAATCCTACATCTACAATAATCGCCATGGTCTAGCGCACGATCATGGGAAGCAATTAGCAGAATTGCTGGAGTTGCAGAGAGATGAGAAGGGCAAGCTAGCCGAAAAAACCAAAAAAGAGCAGTCATGGTGGAACCTTGCTGCAGGAATTTGGGCATTTGTACTTAACCTGTTTGGGTTTGGATCTGCCTAAATCCATACAAATTCAGGCATGGTTCAAAATAGGGTAGCAAATCATGCTGCCTAAAAACGTAAACATGGAAACACAAAGGACATAGCAATTGAATCTTCAGTTATGTTGGTTTTGGCAAACAAAAACAAACTGG
>JBFIDQ010000270.1:0-3958 GCA_041603795.1 Chlamydiales bacterium | reverse complement strand
CCTGCAAAGCCAAGGCGTTCCTTGCACGGGTTCCATGGTTTCTCTATACTGCATCCGACCGCCATTTGGCGATCGATAAATAGGGAGAAATAGCGATGACGTCGATTAATACTCAGTTCCACAGCACCGAAAGTCTTGGGACCGCGAGTGCGGGGCACGATGTCACCTCAACTTGGGGAGGCCGCAAGGTCCGCCACTTGGACAGCAACCGGAACGGTTTCATGCACGGGATCACGAAGATCCTGGGCTGGTCCGCTCTCCTTCTACAGCCCACCCTAACCACGGCGTGGTGTCCCGATTGGGTGCCGCCATCTGACCGTGACGCTACGACTACAAGTTATTCCTTCACCGAATTCAAATCCGAACCTGACCCAACGGGTTGTGGTGGCCTCTACCGCTACCAGGGAACTGGAGGATTTTCTCCAGTAGCCGCAGGATCGTTCGCAAAGGCATCTGTCAACGTCAGTGCCCAGTATCTACCGTCACCTCCCGGACCAGATGGCTCCTCAACTGAGCTGTGTGACGGATGCTTTGATGAACCCTGTAACGAAATTTGGACCATAACTGTGGGGAAATCGAGCTGGTGTGAAGAGTCATCAGATTCTGAAAATTTCAAGGCTGACGTCTGCGGCGTGGCACGTCAAGTTAAATGGGTTAAGCCGGACTCTTCTTGCCTAAACGAGCAAGAAACAGTAGGCGTCGCCTTAGGAGGCGCACTTGGTGGCTTTGCATTATTTTTAGGAGGCCTCCATTTTTACGTGAAGCTGCGTGACCAACTGAACCAAGTACACGGAGGAGGGTTCCAGCCGCTGCCCCTGGCCCCGCTGCCCCCGCTTCTGATCGATGACCTCCAAGAGTCTTCAGAGTGTTCCGACATCGGCTACGGCTCAGATCTGGACACGGAAGGTGAGGAGCCAGGGCAGATTGTTTGAAGAATTCTATATAGCGTAATTGTCCTGTTGAAACGGATGCTACTGTTGATGTAACATAGAAGCTTATGAGTAAAGAATTTGTTGTTAATGTTCCAGTGGCGGACCTGCGAAGCAAGAGAGTCCTTCCTGTTGGCGTGGGAAAAAGAGACCCGTACCAGGAAACGCAACTGCTTTTGGGGGAAGAGGTGGTGCTCTTGGAGCGGGTCGGTTCCTGGGCGCGTGTCGAGTGTCCGGAGCAGCCACGCTGCATTGACGGTCGCTGGGGTGGTTATCTGGGGTGGGTGCGAATCGATGCTCTGATCCCTAAGAGGCAAACTCCAAACGCGACGGTGCAACTCCCTTGGGTCGCGGTCCAGGGTGTGGCGCTATCAATGGGAAGCCGCCTGCTCGCAGAGGAGTTGGATCCGCAACGCCTGCTAGTTCTCTTGCCGGACGGGAGACGCGGAGTGTTACCTAAGGCGGCTCTGACCCCACCTCATTCGCTAGCTGCGACGGCCACGGCATTCCTCGGAGCGCAGTACCTCTGGGGAGGCCGCAGTGCACACGCTGTTGGAAGTCACACGAGTGTTGACTGCTCCGGATTGACCAACTTGGTCTATCGCGCCCACGGAAAGAGGCTCCCTCGCAATGCGTGTGATCAGGCTCGCTTTTGTCGACAGGTCGAAAAGCCTGAACCAGGTGACCTGGTGTTCTTAGCAAGTCGAAAGGACCCAACGTTCGTGGATCACGTGATGCTCTACCTGGAGGAGGATCAGCTCATCGAAGCAACGGTCGCTACTGGACATGTGCGACAGATCTCGTGGCAGGAACGTATGCATAATCAAACATTTACCATAGGAAGACCATGAGCCTTGAGAGTTACGCACCAACGAGTGAGCATCAGAAAACAACAAAGGCGGCTTTGCTGCAATTCATGGCGGAGCATGAGGATCACCTTCACCGTTCCTTGGAAAAGGGGCATCTGACGGGATCCGCGTTTGTGGTTAATCCACAAAGAACGCATTGCCTGCTGATGCATCACGCTAAACTTGATATCTGGGTGCAGCTTGGAGGGCACGCGGATGGCGACCCAGATCTTCTAGCTGTGGCGACAAAGGAGGCGCATGAGGAGTCGGGATTGGAAAGCATTACTCTTGTCTCGCCGGAGGTATTTGACCTAGATATTCATGAAATTCCACCCCACAAGGGGATTCCTGCTCACCTCCATTTCGACGTGCGCTACTTGTTCGAGGCAAATCCTGATGAGCCTCTTGTGGTCAATCGCGAGAGCAAGGACCTCAAGTGGATTCCTCTGGAAGAGGTGGGGAATTTTACCGGGGAGGAGTCAATGCTTCGCATGGTACGCGAAGTGGTGCGAAGGTCATCCGGTGAATAGGACACGGACCCATCTGCTGGATGGCTTGTCGATGCACAAGGGTTCCATAGCCTTTGTGCTTGGCAAAGCCGTACTCCGGCCAGCGCGCGTCAAACTCAACCATCAACCGATCTCGGGTCACCTTCGCTAAAATAGAGGCGGCAGCAATCGATAGAGAAAGCTGGTCGCCTTTGATGATCTTTTTACAAGGCATATTCGGTAAGGCAAGTCCATCAACTAACAGGTAATCGTGCTCCACCTGACTCGCTGCATGCAGCATTGCTTCGATGGTGGCCTGTAATATGTTGATTTGATCGATGCGGGCCGCATCAATGATGCCGAGTCCAAAGGAAACCCGTGGATCCTCAGTAATACGGGCATAGAGAGCCTCACGCTGCCGCTCCGTAAGCTTTTTGGAGTCGTCGATTCCTGTACCGTCAAAATCGCGGGGCAAACGGCATGCGGCTGCGACAACGGGTCCGGCCAACGGACCGCGACCAGCTTCATCGATGCCGGCTACTTTGTGGTAGCCGGCAGCATAGGCTTGATTTTCGAACTTCAGCACCCTACGAGGTGGTGTCGCTCTTTTCTTTGTTTGAACTTGCAGTGCTAACAGCGACTACAGCTGGCTCATTTGATTCTGTGTTTGCAACCGACTTCGCCGGCTCCTCAACAGAAGTACTTTCTACCGCAACTTCTACTTCTTTGATCTTAGAAGACTTGACAGGAGCTCGGCGCTTTACAACGCGCTGCTTGACTTTCGCCTTCTTACCGGTCATGCCACGAAGATGGTTCAGCTTGGCGCGACGAACGTCGCCTTCTTGCTTCACTTCGATCTTAGCAATACGGGGGCTGTGAAGAATGAAGACGCGCTCCATTCCCTCACCATAGGCAACACGGTGCATCGTGAAGCTCTCTGATAGGCCGCCGTGGGAGCGAGCGATTACGGTCCCTGTGAAAACCTGAATCCGTTCCTTATCGCCCTCAGTGATGCGAGTATGGACCGAAATCACATCTCCTACGTGGAATTGCGGAATATCCTGCTTGAGGTATTCGCTATCGATCTTTGTGATAATTTCTGTTTTATTCATAGTAATGACTCCTTACTTAATTCTTTGCTCTGTTTGCAGCTGAGGCACCAATGGTAGCCATCGGGGTCTGACAATTCAAGAGTGAGTGTCTCCCACGGTCCCTGCTGCCGGCGCCCTACCTCGTAGTGCGCCTTATTTTTTTCTACTGCCCTCTTGGCCGCGGCTTCGAAGTCGCGAGGCCTTTTTATTTCCACCTCGAACATCGGACGTGGCCCCTCCATCTCTTGGCTCTTTCCCTCGACAAGCAGCAGTTGTATGCCGTTGAGGTTAAAGAGAGCCTCTTGCTCTCTTTTACCGCTTAATCTGAGTCCGAGCACTCCCTTGTAGAAGCGCACGCTCTCCTTCAGGGAATGGACCACAAGCCGTATGGTCTTCACCCGTTTTCCTCCGGAAGGAAGTTCCTCTGCTACCGGTTCACTCGGTAAGGTGAGCAGGTAGCGGCGAAAAAGTTCCGGACGACTTTGCTCCGTTTTACGAAGCGACTCCTCTCGGCGCCACGCGGCGATCTTGCCGTGGTTGCCTTCAAGCAGAACCTCAGGGACCTTTTGTCCGCGAAACGTTTCCGGCCGGGTATAGTGGGG
>JBFIDQ010000269.1:0-3973 GCA_041603795.1 Chlamydiales bacterium | reverse complement strand
CACCTAACATCTGCCGGGACTTCGCCCCTAAACTTCGGCAAGAACTTTTTTTGTGAAACTTGAGAATAAGAAGGAGGCAACATCGAAATTAAAAACTTACATAAGATTTTCGACTTCTAACTCGTTTCTCCCCTCTCAATTCCGAGCCGGCCCTTTTTAGACCCCTCCTTCGCGGTTCCTTCGCTCCTTCGCGCTCTTCGCGGTAAAACAATCGTTACTATGCGATTGCCCTGCACGCATTGATCCCGGTTGCTAAAAGGCCTCGCATGTGCTTTCATTGTAGTGGAGGTTCTAATGGATATTGTGCATATTGCCGCGGAAATGGCGCCCTTTGCGAAGGTTGGGGGATTAGCGGACGTTCTTTTGGGGCTTTCTAGGGAGCTCGTACGTCAAAAACATAGAGCAGAGGTCATTCTCCCCTTCTACGACGTTGCCGACTTCTCTCTTGTTACATCATTCGCCTTAATCGAGACCATTGAGACTCGGTGGCTTCCCATTGAGGTATGGCAAGGCTCTTATAAGGGGGTTACCATCACCGCACTGAATCCCAAGAGTGATCTCCAATATTTCAATAGGGGCACGCTCTACGGATGCGATGACGACCTCGATCGCTTTTTGGCTTTTTCTCGCGCTGCGGTGGAGTTTCTGGCACGCCGCAAGGGGACACCTGACTGCATTCACCTCCACGACTGGCAGACGGCGATTTGTCCGCTTCTCGCCAAAGATCTTATTCCCCTACCATCGA
The DNA here is from genome assembly GCA_041603795.1 of Chlamydiales bacterium. GTDB lineage: Bacteria > Chlamydiota > Chlamydiia > Chlamydiales > JBFIDQ01 > JBFIDQ01. Next base: position 3,228 of record JBFIDQ010000269.1, on the reverse strand, counting down.
CGCGATTTGTCCTAACCATTCACAACATCGCACACCAAGGGCACTGCCAGCCGCACCACCTCGATGCAATCGGCCTTTGCGGAAGCGACTACCTCGACATGGGCCGCCTCGCGGACAATTACAACCCCAACTGCCTCAACCTAATGAAAGGGGGCATCGTTTACAGCGATCGCGTCACCACAGTATCACCTAGCTACGCACAGGAGGTTCTTGCTCCTGCAGGCGGAAGAGGACTTGAAAGCACCCTCATCAAGTACAAGGAGAAGTTCACCGGAATTCTCAACGGCCTTGACGTGACTGCTTGGGATCCCAAGAGCGACCCTCTATTACCCAGCAATTTTAAGACCGCCAAAGGAAAGGGGCGAGTCAAGAAAGCCCTACAAAAACAGCTTGGGTTGAGTCAGGTGGACAAACCTCTCGTCGCCGTCATCACTCGACTTGTCCCACAAAAAGGAATCGACCTCATCAAGCACGCCCTCCAGAAGACTCTTGCGCAAGGCGGACAGTTTGTACTGCTTGGTTCGAGTCCGATTCCAGAAATCCAAGCGGATTTTGAGGCTCTTGCAGACAAATACCGTGATCATCCGGATTGCCACCTGTGGCTTCGTTATGACGAATCGCTTGCTCACCGCGTCTATGGCGGAGCTGATATTTTGCTTGTCCCCTCGCTCTTCGAGCCTTGCGGCTTAACGCAACTCATTGCCATGCGTTACGGCACCATACCCGTTGTCAGGGAAACTGGCGGTCTTGCCGACACCGTACATGACCTCGACTACAGTGAACGTCCGTTTGAAGAAGTGAACGGCTACAGCTTTCGCGATCCCGATATTGGGGGAGTCGATTCCGCCCTCGACCGCGCCCTCTCTTGCTGGAAGAATGAGAAAGGCACCTGGGCTGATCTCATGAAGAACAGCATGTCGACTGAAAGCTCTTGGGAAGAGCCAGCCGGCCGCTACGTCAATCTTTACCAAGGATAAAGCATGACCACTGCTCTCACGCATCCCCTCGCTCAATCTGCTGCGGCGGAGCACTGGCAGCGCATCGGCATTCACCAACACCACGGGATCAATCTTCCGCTCTTTTCGCTATGGAGCAAGAACAGTTGTGGCATCGGCGAGTTCCTTGATCTCATCCCTCTTATCGACTGGTGTGCGGAAATCGAATTTGACCTTATCCAGCTTTTACCGCTCAATGACGGGGCCGATTCGAGTCCATATAACGCAATCTCCAGCTGCGCCCTTCAACCCCTCCACCTAAGCCTTACCTCTCTTCCTGGATGGGACAGCGACCCAGAACTTGTGAAGCTGGTTGACCGGTTGCAATCTCTAAACACCAAGCCGCGCATTGACTGGCCCACCGTGCGGACGCACAAGGAAGCGTTTTTACGCCGCTATAAGGAGCTCCACTTTAACGGAGTTGCCAAGAGCACCAACTACCAGACCTTTCTCTCAGAAAACCCATGGCTTCTCCCCTTTGCTGAGTTCAAGGCGCTCAAGAGCCGCTTTAAACGAGCGCCCTGGCGCGAGTGGCCCGAGGATCGAGAAGCCGCCAATGATAGCGAAATAGAAGAGCACTGCTTCATCCAATACCTCTGCTTCCAGCAGATGGGGAAGGTACGTGCTTATGCCCAAAAGAAGGGCCTGTTTCTCAAGGGTGATATTCCGATATTGGTCAGTTCCGATAGCGCCGACGCGTGGTCGCAACCAGAGCTTTTTGATTCCAATTTCTCCGCCGGTGCACCACCGGATCAGTATTCTGAGGAGGGACAAGATTGGGGATTTTCACCGTTCAACTGGGAGCGTATTGAGTCAACTGACTACGCCTGGTGGAAGCAGCGCCTGCGAGTGGCGGGCCACTTGTATCACCTGTATCGGGTCGACCACATCGTTGGACTCTTTCGCCTTTGGTCCATTCCCCGCGGAAAGCCGGCTGCCGAAGGGTTCTTTATTCCAGAGGACCCCTCCACATGGATCCATCACGGATCGAAGTGTCTCGAGATGATGCTCAAAAGTACGACCATGCTTCCCATTGGGGAAGACCTTGGTAACGTCCCCAATGATGTCCGCTACCGCCTTAGAGAGCTCGGTATTTGCGGAACCAAGGTGATGCGTTGGGAACGCTATTGGGAGGGAGATCAGTCGTTTATTCCAGAAGCTGACTACATCCCTGAGAGCATGACCACGGTAAGCACACACGACTCCGAAACCCTTAGTCAGTGGTGGACCGAACTCCCTCAGGAGGCGCAGCCCTTCGCCGCTCAAAACGGCTGGCAATACGGACCAAACCTTACAGAGGTTGAGCGATTCGAGATTTTACTTCGCAGTCACCGCTCTGGCAGCCTGTTTCATATCAATCTCCTTCAGGAGTATCTCAATCTACAAGAAGAATACTGCTGGCCATCCCCCGACGACGAGCGCATTAACGTTCCTGGCAAGATTCTAGACAGCAACTGGAGCTACCGCTTCCGCGCGCCGCTCGAAACGTTTACAAGCGATTCCACCCTTAACCGGCTAATGAAATGCTTACGCGGCCCCTTCTCCTCCTCCTTGTAGCGAGCAGCTTGCAAAGCAATCGATTGCGAACGCTTTATAACGGGCTCGATGTGCACTCTGTGCCGCAGCACCTCACCTTCTACCAGCTCTACCCCACGAGCGAAGAAGGCGTCGAAGCGCTCCGCCATGCATGGCGCCTTCTCGGTGGAAAAAGCAAACGCGACCTCCCCCCTGAACTCGCCAGCAATCTTGTCCATCTCATCGCCCTAGGAACCCCCTCAGCGTGTCCCTTACTCGACAAAGAGCAGCGGGCTGCCATACAGGAGTTAGGAAATTCTCTTCCTCATGCCAAGCTCAGAGGTCACACCGCCACCAGCGAAAAGGATGTTGCTGTTCTACCAGCAGAGGAGGTCGATCTCGCTCGAGGGATGCTTCTTAGTCAGCTTCCTGCCGGATCACTGGATCAGATCGAGAGCATAGAGGCCTTACTTGACCTCATGGCACTACAGATTCTTGCGCGAGCCAAGACAGGAGGTGATGAGGAAAAGGTCGATTTGCTGAGTCGTTTTATCTTTGAAGAGATTGGATTTCGCTTTCCTCCTCACTCCGAGTACGCCGATGCCATCGACGAGTACACCTTTCTCACGACCGTTCTCGACTCACGCGTCGGCGTCTGCCTTGGCGTCTCCTCCCTCTATCTTTGCCTTGCACAGCGCCTCGGAGTCGAGTTGGAAGT
>JBFIDQ010000268.1:0-3973 GCA_041603795.1 Chlamydiales bacterium | reverse complement strand
GAAGCCTCCATGCACGCCATCGACGCCTCCCTGCAATGCTTCGGCGGCAATGGCTTTACCAAGGAATACGGTATTTTTGACCTCTACCCGATAGCGCGACTGTTAAAAACCGCGCCGTTAAACAGCGAGATGGTGCTTAACCATATCGCCGAACACGTCATGGGTTTGCCGCGCTCGTACTAGTTCGTGCATAACGGCGCAGCGCCCAATGCGTAAGCCAAACAAGTTTTACCTGAAATGCCTTTTTGCGGCAGTAACCAAAAAGGCATCCTTCCCAACCCCGCTGATGCGGGGTTTTTTTTGCCCGGAGCGGGGCGGCGTGTGCCGATATAGGGTTCATCTAACGTCGTCGGGTGTTCTCGCAAGTGCGTTCATCTAGCGCCCTCGCCGACAGCTTCATTTATAGCTTTATCATTCAATAAGTTACGTTCAATTCCATAGCCTGGCGTTTGGGAACATATATCGCACGTGCTCAGTTAAGTGCAAAAACGCCAGATAACTGCGCACGCGCGTCATATCTTGAGAGGGTTTGCTGGCCTATTGATTTTTTCTTTTAAATCAAGCTATTGTGGAGCCAATAATTAATCAATCAGGGAATGATATGTCGCACTTACACCTTTCTGTCCAAATTCGGGTACATCATGCACGCCTGCACGCGTTGCGAATAGTTGTCGTACGTGGCGTTCGTTTATAGTTATAAGCTTGCCATTGTGTACAAATAGGATATTAATAACATGGGCGTTTTGAAGAGTAATGCCAATAAGCTATTCGCTATCTCAGTTTCGTCTTTGGCAATTATTATTACCATTCAGGAGCTGAAGTGGTTGAGTGCAGATGACTTGTATTTACCCAAAGCATTGTGTGTGACATTGTTTTTGGTAGGTGTTGTTCTTTATATATTTTGGGGAATAGTAATTGCGTGGGGAACAACAGAGTACAACTTTCACATCGCCAGGATGAAGCCGCGGGAAATGGATATTTCCATTGACCTATCCAAAAAACTTTTCCCTAGCATTCCTACGAAAAGAGAATTGAAGTCGTTGTACAAAGCTAACAATTCAATATGTCAGATACAATTTAGGGAAATAAAAATATTAGGTTTCACTCTTCACAAACCGACTGGCTTATTCTCGGCATTGCCGATGACAAAAGCTGCTAGAAATCTTTTAGAACAAGAAGAGCTTCATGGTTTAAAATTTAGTGACAAACATGTTGTTAAAGAGCATCGCCCTTATGGATGCTTATACATCGGCGCGGTTGGCGCACTTGGGCCTAGAGCTAAGAAGCAGATATTTATTTTCTTGAAAGGATTTATTCATTCCGAGTTTCAAAAAGGCGTTGAGATAATTTTTACCCGTCCAACGACAAAGGATGGCTTAAGAGTTGCCAAGGTTTCCTGCTTTACTCCTGTTTTAGATGACGTTGAAGCTGGTGAGTTAGACCGCCTTTACTGTTTGAAAAGAGTCGACTATGAAGAATCACAATAAAGCCATTACATGCACTCCCTTCATTCGCCCGATGCTCCTGACGTCGCGCGGTTTATGGCAACGTTAGGCTGGATAAGCTATGCCGGAATCACCAAAAATTGCCGGAGGGTTAATTAGAGGCCATGATCTTCTTGAAGAATTAAATAACGATATCATTGAGGCATATAAAACGCTCGAAGAAGATCGTGAATCTCAATATCTAAGGCGTTGTCTAGTGCGTTGCGTATTTGCGTACATTGAGGCCGTTATCGAAATTATTAAAGTCGAGCTTCGGTCAAATCTTAGGACGGAGTTTTGCACCGTAGCGTTGACGGAAAAAGAGCAAGAAATTATCGGCTCTTTGTCTAATAATAGAGAGAATGACCGCCATCTTAGTCTTGAAGATAATCTTAAAAGAACATTTAAACTAGCATTCAAGATATGGGATATAGATGGTTATCGGTTAGATACAAGTGGTGAGGATTACCAGGATTTTCTTCGGGCAAAACTTGCGAGAGACAAGCTGACTCATCCAAAGACTTACTATGATATTCAGATTACGGACCAAGATATGTCGTACCATTCAATTGCAGCCCAATGGGTGCGTACTTCCTTTGAGCAGTTATTCATGCTACGAGTGGAGCAATTGAGGTCTAGCGTGGTATAGAATATGACGGACTTAATAACCAAACCTAACAAGTGCCGGCAATTACCGCCCAGCACTCCCGTTGTCTGCAGCTGCGGTAGGCGGCATCATAATCTGCGGTAGCGCGAAGGGGTTGAATTCATGAGTAACACGGACGACGAAGCTGCATGGCGGCAACATTTTCCGACATATCATTTCGAAGATCGTGACATTGCTCTTGAAGAATATCGTTCAACCTCAAAAACGCTTGAGGCCGAAGAACGCGTTTTTTTGAACGCAGCGAATATTTCAATTGTAATTGGCGCAGCGTTTGGATCCCTAGCGCTAGGAAGGCTCAAAGACGTCGCTAGCGCGCTGTCGCCGCAAGTGCCTGAGCAGATAACGCTCGCAGTTATCCTCTTAGTAGCAATGGGATCAGGCGTTCTTTTCTTACGACATTTTGCTAATCGTCAAAAAGCGATTGTTTTCGCGGCTAGAAAGGTGATCGTGCTCCGGCGGATGCTCGGGATGTCATATGGACGCTTACAGCTCGTACTACCGAATTGGCGCATTGAAGGCGCAGATGAGCCGTTCGCTATTCGTCTCTTTCCCGGCTGGTCGACTTACGTTGCATTTCCTTGCTACGCCATTGCTGGTATTTCCTCGGTAGTAGTTTTTTTTGTCTCCGCCGTGCTCTTGGATGATCTTGTCACTGACGCCGCATTGCATGGGACTTTCTACTCATTGCCACTTGCAGTTTCGGTGGCGGCTGGATGGTTTGTCTACCAGTGCTGGCTATACCGAAAGGCGCTGTTAGATACGCATGAGCGTACCTCATTTCTTCTTGCGTGCGGTGTTGCACGGTTTTTCCGTCTGTCGATAGATGAACGCGTGGAATACGTGCTCTATCGGGCAAACCTTGCGACGCACGAGCTGTACCGGCTTGGAGTCGACCTTTCAGGTTTGAAGGCTATGGTGGTCCAAATTGAGGACAAGGAGTTTTTTTCACATAGTGGATGGAGCGTGCGTGGCTTGGCCAGGATGATTCTTTCGGTTCTTCGTATTGGCCCCAGATCAGGCGGCTCAACGATTACCCAACAGCTTGTTCGCACTCTTTTAATATTCGATCAACATAAGCTGGTTCGTCGTAAAATTGTGGAAATCCTATTGGCAATCTGGGCGTCATCAGTCGTATCAAAAGAAAGGCAGCTTGCAATGTATCTTGCTGCTGTCAGGTTCGAATTTGGGGTGTTGGGCGTTGTGGCGGCCTGCAAATACTTCTTTGGGAGCATCAAGAAAGAAATATCGATTCCTATGGCATTTTTCCTTATTGAACGCCTATCAAATGTTCGGTCTCGGCTCCTTGGGCCAAAGGTGCTACAAACGTTACGGCGTGTTGTTTCCGATGGTCTACTATCGGAAAAGGACGCAGTTGAGGTTGTGGTGCTTTATAGGCAAATGGTCAAGCAAGGAATCATCCAAGATGTCGGGGGTTGTGGACTCTCAATGCTGGAAGAGGCGTGGCCTGCCGCCCAACAATAATCAGAAACAATCAAAGGGTCAGACTCCTTGATCCACAACGCTGCACCACACCCTTCACTCAACTACGACGCATCACCTGCGGGTAGCAGCTTCGTACAGCGGCATCACGGTAGGTAATAACTTTTCAATGTCGCGAACACGACTGGATTGGGTCGGGTGAGAGCTGAGAAATTCCGGTGGATTGTTGCCCTGGCTCGCTTTGATCATTTTATTCCACAGCGTAACACCGGCACGGGGGTCGTAACCCGCTCGCGCGGTGAGTTCAAGGCCAATGCGGTCGGCTTCAGTTTCGTGATTGCGGCTAAAACGGCTGGCGACCAGTGCCTGGTAACCGGTGCCG
>JBFIDQ010000267.1:0-3975 GCA_041603795.1 Chlamydiales bacterium | reverse complement strand
GATGGTTTTGTAGCAATGACTCAATTTATTAAAAATCACGCCCACGCTTTCTTTAGCGATATAAGAACCTTCGACAAGGACGGCACCTTTCAAACTTCCGCATGTGACGCTTTAAGCCAGTCGCTATTGTGGCGCTTTGCGAGCATGTCGGGATCCGGGGCCAAATACGACTATCGACTCGAAACCGGCATAATTAGTCAGACCGGACCTCACGACCCGCTGGGCAACCATTGGCTTGTGACGAAAGTTGCGCTAGCGGCTATTGCAACAGTTGCAATGCTTGTTGGTGTCGTAATAAGACCTTTCGTGCTTTTGTTTGATAGTCAGGCACGCGCTGCCCACATGGCCGTCGTTAATGCGCCCGGCATAAAGGGAATCGATCGCGAAGCTCAAACCTGCTACATCAACAGCATGCTTAGAAGCCTCGCCATTCTGTGGAAGGAGGGTCAAGACTCTCCTAAAATTCTGGCATTTTTTGCCCAGCTCGAAGAAATAGACGGCGTTCACGCCGAGGCTCGGCAAGCTCTTCGTGATTTACTCATTGCCCTTCAGGGCAATGGAGAGGCTGTAGGAGTTGAGCCTATTCATCAATTCCTAGACCTTCTACTCGAACACACAGAACTGCCTCTCGTAGCACCGGACCCACGGGGTTTTGGCTGTCACAAGATTTGTGAGGAAGAAGAAGCTGAGGAGTGGGTTAAGCCGTGTAACACGCAGTTTGATAGCAGCGAGCTACTAATGCATATCTTGACCAATCTTCTTCCCGAACACAGCCGTATTGTATGGAACGAGCAAAAGGTTGTAGCCAACACGATTAATAGCCAGAGGCCCTTAATCGACGGGCCATTTACCACCTTAACTTTTGACGATTACAGGCAGGGAAACACGACATCCTCCCTTCAGCGGCTTCTTTTTAAAGTAACCATTTTCGGAAGCTTTATGCCAAACTATGGCTGCCTCAAGGATAATAAGGGTGAAATCATCTTCCCCGGCCAACATTGCCGCCGCCCAAAGCTCCTCACCAACCAGCCCCCGTTTCTTTTCTTACAGGGACCGCGCTTTCGCATGCCCAATGAAGGGGTACAGGAGCGTAGCGACGCATCCGTAACTGCAGAAAAAGAGCTATATATCCCACAATTCAACCAGAATGGAAGAGCAACCAATCTCGTTGTGTACCGGCGTGTCGCATCCGTAGTTCATTCCACTAAAGGCTATACAGGCAAAAGCCTCAGAGGTGGACACTATTACACCTATCAAGACCACGCAGGCCAAATGTTTGAGCACAACGAAGAACTCGTGAGACCTGGTCTCAACCGTGGCGTAGTCATTCCCCGGGATAGGCAGACTGCGGAAGAACAGATCAGCAGAGACGGCTATTACTTCACATACGTGAAGGAAAAGGTTCTTACCTTGAAAGAAGCGGCGCCGCACATTGAAAACAACCCGGAGCTAAGGGATTGGATCAACTGGCGAGACTTGCCGGAGTTTGCGATTGAGCCCGCAGGTCAAACTCGAGCTTCCACTCCTGACCAGCGCTACCTACACACCACAGATTCAAAACGCCAAGCTCGGTAAACACAGCTTTCAGCTTCACTCGAACGGTTTTTCCATCGTCGGAGCCCTTATCCAGTAGGGCTTCGACCTTATGAAGCTCTGTTAATTCCTTTTTCCAGTCGAGTAAGACTGATCCGATGGGTTCATCGGAAGGCGTGTTGCTTTGAAAGAAGCGAAATGTGGCCTTTTCGCCAACGGTGAGCGCGAATTCTTGGCTCTCAAGAAGCTGCTCTGTCCCCTCTTCCATTCCGTACGGCACCACGCAGAGAGCGTGAAGCTCTGGTTCGAGTCCAGGCACTGCAGGCGCCGCCTGTTCCACTCCAATGTAATAACTATGGGACGCTCCGATACGGATTCGAATGGACTCCCCTTCCCGTGCCCGACCATAGGCCACGGCACCACGGCTAACCGCTCGATCGAGATCTCCACCTTGCAGCAGTTTCACCTCCATCTCGCTCCACTGATTGAGCTGAGCCAGTATCCTCTCCTGCAGAGCCGTCGCTTTCATCGTACCCCCATTAAAGAGCACCGCTGTGGGCATGCCCACCTTTGCAAGGAAAGTAGCCAGCTGCGCCGTAATACGTGGATCTTGCGCGTAGGGCAAAGCCACACTGGAGAGACCAGCGGATAACTGCTGTGCCACTTGCTCCTTGGCATCCACGAGCGGAGCGAATCCATCTACCACCAGATCCTGCGCCTCTTGCGCTGTGATTTGTGTCGTCAGACTCCCCGCCATCAGTCCCGAGCCACGTCCGAGCACGGTCACATCTACAGCTTGCTCACCGCTAAGGAGTTTTTCCTTTGCATCGCGACAAGCGTGAGTGAGCCCTTGTAGCTGCCAGCGATCAATCGAGTGACCATCCGCCTCTAGCTTCCGTTTCGTCAAGTGTGCCAGGGCCAGGTCCATATTGTCCCCTCCCAGAAGCAAGTGCTGACCGACAGCAATACGGTTGAGCGCCAGATCACCATCCGACTCCTCCACACCGATAAGGCTGAAATCCGTTGTGCCCCCGCCGACATCAACCACCAGCACCTTGTCACCAACATTTAGCTCCGTCCGCCAATCTGGGTGATCGTGTAGCCACGCATAGAACGCAGCCTGTGGTTCCTCCAAGAGGATCACCTCAGGATAACCTGCTGCCTTTGCAGCCTCTTGAACCAAGGTACGTGCACTCGGATCAAATGAAGCTGGAACTGTCACAAGTATTGTTTGTTTGTTGAAGACGTCCTTGCCCTTGTGGTGGGAGTCCCATGCCTCCCGCAAGTGCTGCAAATACGCCGCGCACGCATCCAGTGGACTCATCGTCTCCGCGTCCGCCTCTGGCGGCAGCGCGTGATTTCTTCTATCGATTCCATCGTGACAGAGCCACGATTTCGCGCTTGTGATGACCCGACCCGGTAATTCACCGCTTCGCCCCTTTGCGTGGGCACCAACGCAGAAGGATCTTTTGGGATCCCACTCAACGCCTACCGTCCCCTTTTCAATTTCCTCTGCCAAAGGAAAATATAGAAACGAAGGGAGAGAATCACCTGATCCCCCCGCCTGTGGGATTTCAACCGAGCGTATCTCCTCCCCATCGAACGTGGCGAGCGTGCTGTTTGTCGTTCCAAGGTCGATTCCAATAATCATTATGAAACCTCGATTTCAGCCGGATATAGAACTTCAAGGCTCTGCTCGCCCACAGGCTTGGGGAGGGTCCGCTTGTGAGCACGCCACCCCTTGTGGACAAGTTTTCCCTTGTAGGGAGCCTCACCCTTTACGTTGCCCACCAGTTTCATTTCTGACGGATCAAATCCCTTCGGAATCGTAATTTCAGCCCCCTCTTTTTCTTCTAAGAGAGGCCGAATGGTCACTGCCTCCTCCAGACTCTTGCCGCAGTCCTCATGCACCTTGCGCACGACCGCTCCAACTTGAGCATCCGAGTACGGCCCGATGTCTTCCTTGAGAAAGTCAATGAAACGCCCCGAGCGCTGAAGAAGTGATAAGAGGCGCAAGTGATCCGTCTCCTCTTTTTTCTTCTCAACCGCCTTCACCGGCGCATCAACTAAAAATGTTTTTGCTTTTTCTGGTTCTTTAAATGCTTTTAGAAAGGCTTTTATTGCGAGTCCGAGTCCCATGAGTTCATCTCCGTATTAATATAACATTACATCAAGCAGAATATACCATGAGTAGGATTTAAGTCCGCCGCAGGATACAAACGGGTGAAACGACAGGTGATTTCATGCGCAGAGCTATACTCTTGAATCCCGGACCGGCCACGACAACTGACACCGTCAAACAAGCACAAGTTGTGACAGATATCTGTCCACGCGTCCAAGAATTTGGTGACCTCGCTAGTCGAGTGGCTAATTATTTGTCACAACGCGATTGCCCTGGCAGCCCGAACAGGGCAATTGCATTATATAAATAAATCCAATATC
>JBFIDQ010000266.1:0-3981 GCA_041603795.1 Chlamydiales bacterium | reverse complement strand
GCCCGTAAGCGGCACCTTTTTTCGCTTCCCCTTTCGTTTCATAGCGTTCTGAAATGCCTGTCGGGCCTCTTTTAGCTTACCCGAGAGAAAGTAGAGCATGCCATAGCAGTTCCACGTAATGGTTTTTCCCTCTGGCATCTGAGGAACTAAATCAATCGCCTTCTGAAAGGATCCCTGTTCAATATCGGAATAGCAAATGCGGCCCTTAACGGAGCCACAACTGTCGACGGTGTCGACGGATCGATAGTGATCCACTAGCTCCGCAGCCTGACTATCCTCTAGCACGCCATTCTCCCATAAATCCAGCTGCGCGTGAACGATAGGCCCCTTCGCCCAGGCGGGAAGAGGCTTTATCCACGCGGGGTCCAGGTGATCGTACTCAAAGGTGTCGTAGACGGCTTTGAATACGCTTTCCTCGTCAGCCTCCAGTGTGCGGGTTTTAAGAAGCTCGTCCAACTTCTTATGATTCCCCAAATAGAGTTCCAGACGAAGTCGACGCGCAAAGTTTTGAGATTCTACCTGACTCCTGAAGTAGCAGTAGCGGTCCGCCGTACTAAGACTTTCCTCTACCGCTGAAAGATAGGCCGTGCGGTCAGGCGAGTCCAATAGGTCAATCATAATCTGGTGGCGGATCGAACCGACACAGACCAACTCCTTATGCGAGCTTCCCGTAACCAGGAGCCGTTTCGCCTTTAGATTGTTCAGTAGGGCTTGCATTCGTGTTTGCGACATTTGTCGGCCATTCTGTGCAAGAAGACCGAGTTGCCCTGCATAGTTACAAAATGAGCTGAGCGGCTCCTTTTCCGGGTGAAGCAGAGCCTTTAGGCGAAGGACTTTTTTCTCGTTCTCTGGGAGGTTCTCGTAGTTCTCCAGCAACGGATGTAAAACTTTAGCGTGTGAAATTTCAGTCATTTTTATAATCCGATAATTATTTAACATTTCAACGAGACCATAAACAGCAGCTCGTGAAATAAAGACATTGCATCATAGCAGATGGCGCCAATAGAGCGCTACTAAAATTAGATTATGATATAGAGAAGCTATGGCCAAACTCGACTTTGCACGGATTGAACAGCTCATCATGAAGGCTCTCCTTCACCTCAAGAGGGAGGAGATTGAGAGACTCTGTGAGGAACTCATGCAGCAGCGTGCTCTCAACGTTGAAGCTGATCGCGAAACGGAACTCTTTCTTCCCGAGAAGGAGACCGTGGAGGTGATGATCAAAGCACTTAAAAAGGACTTCAAGCGAATCAAGGCTGGCGATCCAGAACTCTACGAAAAACTGAAGCCTGCTAAAAAGATGCTAACGGAAATGGTGCTGGACGAGAAGGTTACGATGGAAGAGTGGCGCACCCTCAATAGCATCCGGCGCCTCATTTTCACCGCTCGCATGGAGACCGCAGGGGGTACAGCCATGGACGCGGACGAAAAGCAAATTGAGGAGCAATTGAGGCGTCTAGAAAAACGTGGAAAGTTTCACTTCAACGTAAACGAGAAGTGGGACACCATTTAGATAACCAAGGATTTTTTTTATGGCTACTAGCACTCCCCTACAGACCGCATCCGCCCACGAGTGGGCAAAAGCCTTCTGTGAGGCAACCCAAAACAAACAACAGATCTACTGGACGGAATCGGGGCTAAAGGTTGCTAAGGCAGCAAAGAACAAAGGCTGGAAGGTGGTCGAGATGCTGGCGGCTGTCGAACAGGTGGCGCTCCAAACATTTTCTCTTTACGACAAAACAAAAGTCCTTGAGGCCCTAGAGCTCTTAAAGGGAAGGGTTAAGCCCCTCACCAGCGATGGTCAATTCATTGACCTCGCATTCGACCTGGTGAAGAATAAGGACCCACAACATGCCGAGGTAGCTGCCATTTTAGAGAAACACTTCGCTGCGCCAGACATTTTCAAGCTTTTTTCTCTTGCTTTCCAGGATATCGAAATCACTAGCTGCACACGCATCCCAGGCCCTGCGAAAATTTTTGAGATCCAATTCAGAACGGAGATAGCGAAAAAAATTCCTGGCATCGTAAAAGTGAGTCTTCAGAAAGCAGTGCGCTTTGTTGTTTCGGAGGATGGCCTATCGATTCGGCTTGACAATGATTCGCTGAGCATCTGGGCTCTTTTGCTTGGCAAAATCACCCACCCCGTGGTCCATTGGGAAAAAATCAACGAGGAAAAATCTGGAATCAGCCTAGAATATATCGACAAAGCGGGAAAACCCCAAAAAACCGCCGCGCGTGAGATTGACAGCTGCCTTGAGCACCTCGTCAAGTACAAAGCTATTTTTAAACCGGTCTAGGTCCATTTAGAAAGGTCTTTTGTGAAACTTGAGTCGGACAAATCTATCCTCGCCTTGGAACGACTCGCCTGAGCACCGCCCAAATCCCACTGGCTCTGGATATCTGACACCGGTGGCAGTCGAAATGAAGGACAAAGTTGGCGCAGCGCCGCCTTATGCCCAGCTTTGGCGGCCTTTAACAACCAACGCTGTGCTTGTTCTTTGTTTATTGGGATTCCACATCCCGTGTCATACGCTTTGCTCAACTCAAACTGAGCCTCAGGGAGCCCATTTTCTGCGGCCTTTTTAAACCAGACCACAGACTGCCGTCTACTTTTTGCCGTCATACCTTTCCCACACAGCTGCGCCACACGCAACTGAGCTGTTGCACACCCATTATTAGCAGATTTTGCCAGCCATTTAAACGACTCAAGTTGATTGACGGCCACTCCGAAACCATTGGCGTAAACATCTGACAACAACAGCTGTGCTTGCTGGTGCTCCTGCAACGCTGCTTTCTTAAGCCACTTAGCTGCCGCTACATCACCACTGTTGATGCAAAAAACACCCAGGCAATACTGCGCGTTCATCAGCCCCTGTTCGGCTGCTTTTTCTAACCACTTCCTAGCGTGTTTTTCATCTTTCTCCACACCCCGCCCCTGAGCATAGGCAATTCCCAATTGATATTGAGACCTGGCGCATTCCTGATTTGCAGCCTTTTGGAACCACGAAACCGCTTCAGGATAGGGCTGCGCCTCTTCACTATACCCAGACAGACAAGCTATGCCGGTATAGTACTGCGCTTGTTTGACGCCTTGGTGCGCCGCTTTTCTAAACCAAAGGACTGCTTCACGCTTGTTCTTAAGCACTCCCCCGTACCCTGTCGCATGCGCATTCCCCACCTGATGCTGTGCGCGAGCATGTCCCTGAAGAGCCGCTTGCCTAAACCAGTAAAATGCCTTTTTTTGACGAAAATGCGGCTCTGGCACAGCCACTTGTAAAAAATAAATGCTGTCATAATCCAAACCTTTCCCGCGGCCAGACTTATATAAATCTCCCAACGTGTATTGGGCCTCCGCTAAGCCTTTTTCTGCCGCCATTTCGATATAACGAAATCCAAGTTCATCATTCTGTCGGAATCCACGGCCTTCTAAATAGTTCTGGCCAGTCATAAACTGGGCATCAGCCTCCCCCTGATCTGCAGCTGTCTTGAGCCCAATCGCGGTTGCGCTCGCTTTTTCGGGGGCACACGGCTCTTCTACGCTCAGAGGGAGTAGAACTTCCGCGACAAGGCGACGATATTTTCGCGGCGGAGTACCCAGACCAGTTGAGGCGGAGGTCGATGCCAGCAATTTCGGCAACGTGCGAAAAACAGGGGGCAGCTCATCATCTAAATTCCCATTGGAAAGGTCTGCGGGCTCATTGGATAGCTTCATGGGCTTAAAGGAAGGGCCGCAAATATCAAAATAACTAGACATGTAAAATAACCAAAAATCAATATAAAGGCGTTAATAATAACAGCGTTGCATAATAAAAAAAACATAGCGGTTTATTTAAAAGCCACAATGCAAAGCTACCCCATGCCCTGGCGTCTTTCATAATTTCGGCATCAGCGGTGCTCACCTGCTCGCCTAAAAGGAGCCTTTCAAATTTATTGCACGGTTTTTTTAACGCGGAGGCGCGGAGTCCGCAGAGGAGCGCAGAG
>JBFIDQ010000265.1:0-4002 GCA_041603795.1 Chlamydiales bacterium | reverse complement strand
TTTCCGTGTTTTTGTTTTTGCTGCTGCTTTGGACCGTCTACAAGGTATATCCTATTCTTGCTCGGGCTGGGGGACTTCGGACCCTTTTGAGCTTAAAGCCGATTACCTCAGGGACGATTAGGTCGACTGAGAAAGTGTCGGACAAAGAGGGGGAATCTGAAGTAGAGGAAGAGGATGAAGAAGGGGACCAAACGGTAGAGGAGGAGGCCGCTGAGCGGGAGGAAGACGAGGCTGGTGAAGAGGAAGAGGAGGGGCGGTAAATCGGAGTAGAGAATGGAAAATCGAGCCGCCGCTACACTGAAGGCATTGATCAGCTTTTATCACTCCAGTTCTGAGACAGAGCTCAGCCGCTTTTTTTCCGATGAGGACCAAAAGGTGCTGAAGGAAGTTACCCTCAATGGCACGAAGAGCTTGGAAGGACTTCTTCCAACGGAGTCGAGCTTGGCTCAGATTCATTACTCTTGGCTCCTCCCGGTGATTAAAAGTTACCCCGACCTCCTCGTATCCTATTTTATTGATGCTCTTCCGGACCCACTGCCACAAAAATTACGGGATAAAGATTCGACACTACCTTCACAGATCTCACCCTCAGCGGCTGTCAGGCGGTTTTTCAATGGACTGCTGACCACAAAGCTCATGAGCCAAGATAACGTGCCTCTACCCTTTATTCCCTCTAATGAACTGTCACCTATTTTGGAATGTAGCAAGGAAGAACTGCTTACGCTCATGGATTTTCTGGGGCTGTGGGATCTCGCATCGGAGTTTCATCATATTATTGATCGCTCCGTTTTGGCTCAGATTACAGCAACGCTGTCGCCAAAAAAGAAACAGTATTTGAAACTTTCAATGAAACAAAAGCGCCTGCCTACAGTAGCTGATCCTTTGGGGCTTCACGGACTCAATGGCGATTCGACGAAGCTCAACAAGCTTCTGCATCGTCGTGGCCTTAAACGATTAGGGTTAGCCCTCGTGGGTCGTCCGGAAAGTATGCGGTGGCACATTACCCATACCTTGGATTTGGGGCGGGCTGGAATCCTTGAAAAGTACTATTCCTCTGAGGAAGACCCTGAATCCGTGATGCAAATGACTCAGCAGGTCCTCGATGCCTTTAATTTTCTTAGAACTGAGGAGCTGGTGTGAGCCAACAACTTCTAACGCTTATTCATGATGAGCGTATTCAACCAACACCGGGAACAAAAATCCTCCCAGCCGACACATTTTCTTCGCTTTTGGAAGCAAATGAAATGCTTGCTAAGGTCAAGGAGGATGCAGATCAGTATCGCCGAGAGGTGGTTGAGGAGCTGGAAAAGGAGAAGGATGCGGCACGACAAGAGGGGTTTGCTGCTGGAATGAAGCTCTGGGTGGAACAGATCAAGCTATTAGAGGACGAAATTGGGACCGTTCATGCTGAACTACGCAAGTTGGTGGGACCTCTCGCAATTAAGGCTGCTCAGAAGATTGTGGGTCGCGAGCTTGAGACGAGTGAGGAGACAATTGTTGATATCATTGCGAATTCCCTTAGAGCGGTGAGTCAGCATCAGGTAATTAACATCTATGTGCACCCCTCTCAAACGGATCTATTAGAGAAACATCGTGCCCGACTTCGCGAAGTTTTCGATCGGTTGGAGTCACTTACGGTCCATCAACGAGACGACCTCGAGCCGGGTGGATGCGTGATTGAGACAGATGCGGGAATCATCAATGTGGAGATGGAGCATCAGTGGAATAGGATGGCGCAGGCGATTGAGGCGATGATGAAAGAGGGCGGCAAAAATGCATAGGCGCTGGACGATACCATTAGTTGTTTTAATCGCGCTCTTTTTCGCTCCCGAATTTTTAGGTGTGGAGGGTGCGGAACCTCCCGTTCTTGCTGCTCTAGCGGAGCAGGCCAGTCCGCTTTCGACCATTGGTCCTCCGAACTTGACGACCCAAGCTCTGGCGCTATCTGGAATGGCCTTACTGCCATTCCTCATCATGCTTCTAACCTCCTTCGTAAAGATCGTTGTAGTGCTGTCACTGCTGCGTAATGCCATTGGAGCACAGCAGGCACCCCCAAATCAGGTCATCAATGGTATCGCGTTCATTCTTAGTCTATACGTCATGTTTCCCACGGGACTATTGATGTACGAAGCTGCAGAGGACGTGATCACGCGATACGACTCCCCAGTGGCTCTTATTTCTAAGGAGTCCGCTGCCTATATCATTGAAGTCAGCAAATATGCGCGCGAGCCTTTGCGGGGGTTTATCCAAAGGAACTCAAGTCAGCAGCATCATTTGATGTTTTATAAACTGACCTACAAGATGCTACCTGAGCGCTTTCGAGAGGAACTTAAAATTGACGACTTCCTTATCTTGGTGCCTGCCTATATTACAAGTCAGCTCAAGGATGCGTTCCAGATAGGAGTCCTTATTTATATTCCTTTCTTTGTTATTGACCTAGTTACGGCCAACATTCTACTCGCCATGGGTATGATGATGCTCTCCCCGGTCACCATCTCAATGCCTCTCAAGCTATTCCTTTTGGTTATGCTTGATGGCTGGTCAATACTTATCCATGGCCTTGTTTCGACGTTTATATAAGGGGGTAGGTGCATTATGTTTCAGACGCAAGTGACCCAAATGGCCTACCAGGGGCTGTTGCTGATCCTGATTCTTTCGGGGCCGCCGATCTTTGTCAGTATGTTCGTAGGCTTGATGGTCGCCGTATTTCAGGCGGCTACACAGATACAGGAGCAAACACTCTCGTTTACCTTCAAGTTGGTAGCCGTAATTTTTACTCTGATGTTTCTTGGGCAGTGGTTGGGTGCGCAAATTCTTACTTTTGCAGCGACAATTTTCCATAATTTCCCTGCGTGGAGTCTAGGGGGATGAGGAGGTGACAGGTGACTACATTTCGCTTTACCTCTCGCTACAAACTCACCCTTACTCGGGTGCGGAGTTCGGTGCGCTTCTTTTTTTGACAGCGGCGCGATTTTTTCCCATTCTTACCCTCTCTCCATTTTTCGGCGGAAAAATCCTGCCGCGCCCAGTTAAGGTGCTGTTTGGTATCTCCTTTTTTGCAATCGTACTCCCCAAGCTTTTGGTGGTGACAAGCGGACCCATTCCCTTTGACGTACGGCTCCTAATGCTGTTCTTCAAGGAACTTTTTGTTGGATTATTATTGGCACTGCTTGCTCTCCTGCCATTTTGGGCTGCTGAGATTGCTGGGATGTTGACTGACCATCAGAGAGGCGGAGCAAGTCTTCAGATCAATGACCCCCTCATGCAATCGCAATCCTCCCCATTGGGAACGCTGTATAACTTTGTCGCGATCTACCTTTTTTACTTAATTGACGGCCCGTTTCTTTTCCTTGATGCGATCGTTACGACGTTTGATCTTGTACCACCGGACAAGTTCATAGGTAGAGAGTTTTTTCACCCTGACGTCCCCATCTGGGCAACGTTTTTAGATTTACTCAATAGCGTGATGAAGCTCGGTATTCAGTTAGCTGGACCGGCGCTTCTAGCCGTCTTGATGACGGATATGTTCCTAGGCATTATCAACAGGATGGCGCCGCAAGTGATGATCACCTTCTTGGGAATGCCCTTGAAGTCTCTATTGGCCATTACTGTCGTTTGTATTGGATGGCAGATCCTAGTCAATCAATTTGGCAAGGAAGCTATCCAATGGATGGGCCAACTACGCGTGTTGCTAGAGAGCTTCCGCGTGGGACAGACTTAAAACTCACATTCTGCATGTCCGTTATTTTTATCTCTGATTTGACAGTTTCACGGCGTGCCCAAACGATCCCCAGGTAGTCAGTATGAATAACGGAGCTCTTCTAGCGCAACACCGGCCTTTGTGCATTAAAAAATTCAACGCAGGGATGCGGGCACACTTTTACCCACAAGTTTTTGTGACAGAAATATGCGGTTTGTGCCGTGCGGTTTTCTTTGCTGCGGTAGCAGCAGTGGCATTTAGGTGTGCCCGGCATGGCAACGAACTAGAGGGTGAAAGTCCCT
>JBFIDQ010000264.1:0-4011 GCA_041603795.1 Chlamydiales bacterium | reverse complement strand
AGAACTTTTTTTGTGAAACTTGAGAAAATCAAAGGAGCTAAGTTTTCTTAACGGGTTTTCCGACTGCTTACAAGTAAAACTATCCCGGGAGGGTATGTTGATGACGCAGCTAGAGGCTACAAGGAATCTTGGCTCCATCCTCCTTGTTGAGTAAAAAAAATTATCACCAATCATAATGGTGAGATTTGGCCGGAATCAGAAAAAGGGAAAGGGTCTACCTTTTATTTTACTCTTCAGGCAGGTGACCCAACCGCAACCTGATGAAGGCTATTTCCTCTTAAAAAAGACCCAAACCAACACCACTCCCATCATGATCCCTAGGAAGTTAAATAAGCTGTCCAATGAGGACTCTAACAACATACGCCCCCACTCCGGGTGCTCCGTGGCGAAGCTTGGATGAGTCCACCAATCACGAACTTCCTTCAACAGCCCTAAAGGCAAAAGAGCAAGGGTCCAATAGACGGAGTAGCCCCTCGGCCGCAACAATAACAATTGCATGGCGATCGTTGAGACGGCCATAATCATCATGTGAGAGACTTTATCCATTAACATCCAACAATTTAGAAAAATTAGCTTCAAGTGGTTGCAGCTCTGACCTGCACGACAAAAGTAAATATTTATATAAATCCCTGCAAGGTTTAACTTAAGAGTGAAGAGCTTACCCAATTTTGGGCATCTCCCCTCGTAAAATTAGCATCACAGCTGAGATCTATTTATATGGAGGAACGGTCACTCGAAAATTTGGTTGCGCGTCACAAGGAAGACCCGTGGCAAATTTTTCTATCCCTTCCGCACCTCAGTTCATTTTTTCTAAAAAACCTAAAAAAAGTTATCGCCATAACATTCCTGTTCATGGGTCTTGCCATTGTTATGGCCGGAAACAAAAACATCGAATATTCAGCTGTTGGAACCTTAAAAGATTCACCGGTCAATTCGAAAGAGGTTTTTTCTAAGGGAGGGGTTCTTACCTACGAAAACGCCAGCTCCAGTGAGGAGTCTGAAGACTCTTCTATTATTGCATCTCTCCTTTCTGGAGGGGTCCTTAGTCCGGTTATCGAGGAACTCGGATTGCTTGCTACGTGCGAACCTCTACAGTTAAAGTTTTTCAAAGATCTTCAAATGAAGTTCTTAACACTGCTAAGCAACATCACCTCTCACTATCAAATTGATTGGGCTCTCCTTCTTGGACAAGAAGTAATTGAAATTGATCGCAGCAAGGGGGCCTTAGAAGTCACCCATGTTTCCCTGGCGGGGTCGGACCCAAAACGCTACCGCATTCATATCATTGATGAGAAGAGCTACAAACTTTTGTCTCATGACGGAAAACTCCTCAAAACGGGTCTCTTTGATCAGGAGCTGAAAACAGAGGGTCTCAAGCTAACCGTGGCAACACCTGGTCACGAGGTGACGGCACCTGTTCACAAACTTACCGTTGCTCCCAAATTTTTGGGCCTAACGCGACTCCGTGCCGGCTTAAAAATAGGTCGCCATCCGGACTCCACTGAAATCATTGAGCTCTCCTACACTTCAAACAATCAAGTTCATTCCTCGAAAGTCATCAACAAAATCATGGATAGCTACATACGGGAGCGACAAAAGGAAATTGATGCAACTGCTGAGGAAAAGTTGGCCTACCTCGAGGAGAGGCAGGAAGAGGTCTTGGGGGCGATGGAGGAGCTCATTCGTGGCGAAAGTAGCGAGTACAACTTTGAACTAAATGGGGGGCTCAACTACGAGCGACAGGCGGAACAGATTAGTGAGTTGAAAAAGGGGCTCATTGAGAAAAAATCAGCCACCCATATGCAGCTGGTCTCTCTTTCTGCGGTCCATAAAAATGGGTGGAGCCTAACCACAAACGTCTCCAAGGAACTTCCTTTTTTTAAGGAGTCGCTGGAACGCTTGCAGCGCCTCAAGGCTCGGCGAGAAACTCTTGCCCTTCATAAGCCTCCCGATCAGTCGCTGGATCTGCAACGACTTCTCATTAAGAGAAAGGAGAAGGCTGATGGAAAATCTGAAAATCTAAGTGTGCTGCTCGCCTCCGTGACCAAATCAACTCGGGTAAAACACGATCCACTACTTCCCATACTGAGTAGCCTGAAACGACGAAGTCAGCTCTCATCCAGGGTGATCAATGAGAAAATCCGCTACCCAGTGGCGTCGTCACTAGAACTAAATGGTCTTACGCTGGATTCAGCTGAACAGATGTATGACAAGCTCTCCACGACGCGCTCGCAATTGACGCAGAAGAAGGAAAGGATGACCTTTATCCTCTCACAAATTCCTAAACCGGATTTTCCGGTAGCCTCGCTTAGTGACTACCTCACTGGACCGGTCAGCGAAGAACTCATTCAACAAGCATCGGAGTTTGTCGAACGAATCGCTAACCCTACTTTCTATAGCGACCGCGAACTCGATTTCTTTCAGGAATTTCTAAAGTCAAAGAAGGATATTTTAACCGAATACCTTAAGCAAAACGTGAAGATGATCCAATCCGAACTCACAGTCATCATCACCCAACTCCACCTGCTCAAAAGCTACATCGTGAATGAAATCAATCACGAGGTTGTCGTCACGGAACAGCAAATTGAGGACGAATTGGTTAAGAAAATCAATTCGATTTCGATAGAAGAGAAGGAAATTACTCGACAACTAGCGGCGGTTACCGAGCGACAAAAGCAGCTCCCAAAGCTGCGTGCAAGTGAGCAAGTTTGGAAGATGAAGAAGGAGATTACGAATCAGGTAACTACTGCACTAACCGAAATGGTGGAGGCGATCAGCTTGACGCAGGCCCTGAAAAAAGTAAGCACGAAGCCACTTGATCGAGCCGTCACGCCACTTAAGCCAAATCGATCAGGGATATTGGTCACTACTCTATTTGGATCTTTATGGGGAGCGTTACTATCGATATCCCTCCTGTTCGTATCGGAGGCAGTTACCGGGTTTCACGCAACACCAACCGCGCTACGGCTCGCAGGAGCGCATGTCGCCGGGGAGATTCCATATCGGACTCGAGACACCGCTCCGTGCACGAAGGAAAGGGACCTTTTGAGACGGATTCTTCGCTACCACAAGAAGCCTCTCATGATCAACGGAGTTGAACCCTCAACACCTTTTCGAATCCTTGTGCTATCTGGCGACGGTGCAACACCTGCTCCGCAATTGGCCGAAACACTCTACCGCCATGGCAGTAGAGTCCTCCTCATTGAGACGCCTTTTTTTAGTGCTGAAGCCAATGAAACAGGGGACGGGCTATTGGCTTTTCTGCACGACAAAGTGGACACCCCCATTATTCATCACCGCTCAGGATTCGACCACATATATTCCGGTGGAACATGTCCAGATGCCTCAGACCTCCTAGACTCCAAAAAATTTCGCCACTTAGTCAAGAGTTACACCGATTACGACTGGATTATTTTAGGGCACAGTGGACCGCTAGAAGCAATCGAGTCCCACACCCTCCTGAACTACACGTATAGGGTTGTCGTGCAAGTGACCAATGAAAAATACAAAACGCTTATGCCTTATCTTCCACACGATGAAAATGGCAACAAGAGGATCACCTTTATCTTCACAGCATAATTTTGGGACAACACTTTGCTAGGCGGAAAAGTATCAAATTTTTGTTTTTGCCTAATTTGGCTATTTGGGGCGATTCCTGAACCCATAATCGGCAAACCTTATCTGGGCCCAGTTCCGGTCCATTTTTTTATCTTTTATCTAGGAACGATCAGCTTGTGGATCGACCTGCTCGCTCGGGGATACAAAAAAAAACAAAAGTTCATTTCTCTGATTCAAGTCCTTTTGATCATTTTTATTTTACACGGAATCCTTGCAGGCGCTGAGCTTAAGTGGATCGCTATCGATGCGTCGGCGTTTCTCGGATTGCTCACAGGCTTGCAGTGGGCATCGGTTAAAACCGAGGAGGAAACGGTCAGGATGTGGAGAAAAATATCTCTGGCGATCCTTGTGATAACTCTCCTCACCATGGGAGCGCTGCAGCTCGGCTTCATT
>JBFIDQ010000263.1:0-4031 GCA_041603795.1 Chlamydiales bacterium | reverse complement strand
TCCATCTCGGCCACTTCAAAGTTAAAAAATTCGACAACCTTGGCAAGAAGAACTCGTAGGTTTTGCGCCCATCCCAATCGGAACACATATCCAGTTCCGATGGAGATATATAAAAGCAGAAGTGTCGTCATTGAGCGAAAGCTTAACATTGGCGCCTCCAGATATGGCCAAAGACATTCATGTTTTTTACATCAATTTGTTTGTGTTGGAATCGAGAAGTATACCATAACCAGGGCGTTCTGTTGGACAATAATTGACGATCCGCAGCCGATTCCCAGGAGCAACGCTCCTGGGAAACGGCTAAGGACAACAGCAATGATAATGAGAAAACCTATAGCAACGGGTAGAGCGACGAGCATCCACTGCAAGAAACCGATCGGGGGCTGCTCGGGAAAGAGCGAGGTAAATTGCCCTACTAAGATGATGTTTGGCGGCGTTCCCACTAGGGTTGCTGTTCCACCTACCGAAGCTGCATAGGCAATGGCGAGCATGAGAGCTCCGGTAATGGACCGTGCTTGATCCTTCCCCGCTTCTCCCTCTTTTGGAACCTTACCCTCTTGCACATCCAACAGTCCAAATGGAATTTAGATAATTCCGACACAGAGAGTCACTTCAATCAGAGGTGGGGCGATTTTACTAGAAAAACTTGATAGTAAAGATACTTTGGTCTGGACTGATGATCTCTGACTGCGGAAGCATGCGCTCCACCTAGACCCAGGTGGAGCGCATGCGAAACATAGCATCTGATCCAGCTCAGAAACCAATTAAGATGCTACCTCTTGATCTTAATTTTTTTGGGTTGGGTCGATTCCTTCTTGGCTAAGGTGACCTTCAGGACACCATCCTCACAGACAGCTTCTGGTTCCTCACTTTCATCATAGGTCTCCGGAAGAGAGACACAGTATGAATAGGATTGAGATGCTTTTCTGTAATACTTGCGGGACTTGTCCTCCTCTTCTTCGGACTTTTGCCCTTTCACCCACAAGTTGCCATTGTCAATTGAAACTTCGATATCATCTACTTTTAATCCAGGAACAGCTGCTTCCACCAGAATGGAGCCGTTATCCTCAGAAACGGACAATCCCCCTTCGTTGTCAAACGCACGCATCGCAGGGAAGAATTCTTCCTCTTCCTCAAAAAGGGACGGAAGCCTGCCAAATGGCCTCCATAGATTTGGTAGCAACTTCCTCTGTCTAGTCATAATCAACCTCCTTCTGTTGTTGTTGAAACCCGCGACTGACTCTCTCTAACTAAATATAACATATATATAGTTATTAATTCCAAAATTTAAGTTTTATATTCTGAAATTAATATATTTCCTGCCGAACGCTCATTTAAGATATCTTTATTGTGAACGCGAGGTTAATCTTTTCGATTTTGAGCTCAACCTTGAGATGCAAGGCCTCACAGTCTCTGCGGCACCCCTCTGCTAATTCGACCACGTTATAGATAGCGAAGAAGCCACGACCTCGCCAGTTTTACAGCCATGGCAAGAGTCCCTGGCTCTGGAAATAGATGTGTGGCACCAGGAACGATCTCTAGCCGTTTCTCGCAGGCCATCAGCTCGTAGGCAGCCTGGTTAAGCTCCAAGACCTGCAAGTCATCTCCTCCCACTATCAAAAGCGTTGGGGCGTTCACCAGAGGCAGAGATTTGCCTGCGAGGTCCGGCCTTCCACCTCTTGATACCACAGCACGCACAGGACTCTTATGTGCTGCTGCCGCAACAAGTGCGGCAGCAGCACCAGTACTAGCCCCAAAAAGCCCGATCGAAAGTCCTTTCGTTGCCTCATTTCTTTGAAGCATATCGATGATCTCAATAAGTCTTTGTGCTAGAAATGGGATATCAAACCGCAATTCCGCCGTCTGAAGGTCAATCGCTTCCTCATCCTGTGTAAGCAGATCCATCAAAAGCACTCCTAAACCCGCCTCAAAGAAATCCTTCGCGACCTGTTGATCTCTCACACTATAGCGACTGCTCCCGCTCCCATGGGCAAAGACAACCAGACCAGTGGCTTCCTTTGGAATCCTCTGAAAAGCAAAGAGCTCCGCTGTAGTAAGGCCCAGAATCACCTCATCACTAGCCTCAAAAAAGATACCACGCTCATTCATACGACTCCGCCCTGTCCTGCCATATACTCAAAAAGATCGATTCCGCGCCACTCTTTAGCGGTCTTAATATGGAAACTCCTCAGGCCAAGGAGAGCGCACCTCAAAACCGATAAAAAAACGGCGAATGTCAGCATCCATAATAGTGTAAGATTAACCAATAAACCGTTTAAATTGAAAATCAAACGGGGGAGGGCATAATGGAGCGGATCACTATCGGATTGACTGGGGACGTCATGATTGGCAGACTAGTGGCTGAGGCCCTAAGGAAGCTTCCTGCAACATACCCCTGGGGTGACCTGCTTCCACTCCTGCGTAGCACCGATCTCAACCTCATCAACTTAGAAACAGCCCTCACCACGAGTGAGGAAGCAGTACCCAAGGTATTCAACTTCAAATGTGATCCCGTACATGTCCAAGTGCTTAAAGAAGCCAGAATTGATGTTTCTACACTCGCCAATAATCACATCCTCGATTTCAATATCAAGGGACTAGAAGAAACCCTCAAAACCCTAGACAACAGCGACATCCTGCACGTCGGTGCAGGAAAAACCCGAACAGACGCGAAAAAGCCGGTCATTATTGAGAGAAAAGGAATCCAAATCGGAATACTAGGCTACACTGACAACGAGCCCTCATGGGAAGCTACCGCCACAACTCCTGGCACCTCCTACCTTGAAGTAGGCGACGCCGAGCGGGTCAAAGCTGATATAGATGCCATTCGCAACGACGTCGATCTTCTTATCGTGACCTACCATTGGGGACCCAACATGCGAGAGAGACCTCTGGATACCTTCGTCGACTTCGCCCATCATATCATCGATTGCGGAGCCGATCTGCTTCATGGACATAGCGCGCATATCTTCCAGGGAGTAGAAAGGTACCGTAACAAGGTCATCCTCTACGACACGGGAGACTTTATCGATGACTACTACGTTGACCCCCACCTCCACAATGACCGCTCCTTTTTCTTTGTCATCGAAGCCAGCAAGGAGGGAATTCGCAACCTCCATTTGATTCCCACCTTCATCTCCAATTTCCAGGTAAACCTGGCAAAAGGAAAAAACCTCACACAGACAGTAGAGCGGATGCAACAACTTTCCGCCGAATTTCAATCCGATCTACATTTTGATGTGTCTGGCTTTTTTGGGGTGCCCGCTTTATCGTTATCCTGTGCGCGACTCTAAACTTGGATTTTTTTGTGCGGATTTTTGCGGATAGCGCAGCATGGAAGTTGAGGTAAATATTTATATGTTAGCGAGATCGAACGCCGAGCTAGACACGCACAGGGGCCCTGTTCACCCTTTCGGTCACTCAAGGAATGAAAATTGATTCCCACATTCCGCAAGCTTGCGGAATGTGGGTTCAAACCCTCAGGCGTTGGGAGAAAGTGCGGCAAATAGAGCAGAGCCGATTACTTTCGCAATGGAAACACTCATCACCAGCCGCCCAGACTGCTTAATGAAAGCCCTTGTAAAGCGGCCGCCGAGGAGAAAACAGATCAGCATGAGCGCAATCTGCGATACCAATGGAAAAAGCTCTTTTGTCTGTGCCGGCAAGAGATCAAATCCGGAATGACCGACAAGCAGGCCAAACAATACAAGTAGCGTCAATCTAGGAAATTTTGTACGTCTTCCAGCAGTATCCGAAAACATTCCTGCAACCAACAGCTCAACTTTCACAGAAAAAGTTCTTGCCAAGGTTTAGGGGCGAAGTCCCGGCAGATGTTAGCCTAGGGCGTGAGCCCTAGGTGGCTGTAAATGAATGGATTAGCCCCAAAGGGGCGGCACAATTTGTGGTGGTGAGTATTGTGTGCAATTGCTCACTGAGACCAGCCCACTACGTATTCATCGTCGACCAGGCCGTGATGACACGTCATACGCAGGCCACGTTTTGGTGCCGCCCCTTTGGGGCTAATTCCTTTA
>JBFIDQ010000262.1:0-4053 GCA_041603795.1 Chlamydiales bacterium | reverse complement strand
TTTAGTTTCGGCACCTTTCACGCCGCCGCCATCGACACCATTCGGCGACTGTTCAAAGCCGACACCCAGGGCAGCGGGCAAGCCCTGTACGGCGCTGTTAGCTTCGGCGTCGGCGGGGCGGCCGGTTCCTATCTTGCGGGGGTGTTCTGGGGGCTGGGCGCCACGCTGGTGTTTAACCTCGCAACACTGCTGTGCTTGTTAGCTGCCGTACTTGCTTGGTATGGGTTTAAAGATAAGCGGTTGGGTTGAGCTGAATGAGGGACGTGCTGGATGCAAGCTCAACAAACTATTGATTTGCGCTTTAAATTCGGGCTATTGTCACATTCATAACAACTCAGTCAGGGAATGATATGTTGACCACTCTGGATAACACCCAAATTCAGTACATATACCGACTAGTCTCCTATTCCGAAAATATGCCGACTGGTTGGTTTATTAATAGTTAGGTCATAAGCGATGGCTCCGAGAACATATCAAACAATAGAAACATATCGCCAAGCAGCGGATAGTTTATATGCTGTATGTGGAATGGTGCCTTTGTATTTTGCTGGGAACGAATGCGATCCAAAGAATATTGTTATAAGAAATTTTATCGCCCGTTCCGCGCTATCGATAAAAGGCGTCTTCGCTCTATGGGACATATCTGATTATCATAAGGCTTGGATAGTATACCGTGGAATTATGGATAGGATGTTTCATTTGCACAGCATTGGAAGCAACAATGAATTTCAAGAATTTGATGATTGGTCATTCTTCGAACAATACAAATCACAAAACAGAGTAAAAAGTGATAACGAATTTAAGCATGAGGCTGTTGGGTAGGTTTACGAGTTAAGCGAAGAACGAAAAGCACGAATCAAGGAATTAGAGAAAAATAATCCAAAATGGTAGCGGCCTAAAGCAGAGGAGGTCGCTAAAGATATGAATATGGAATTTCTATATAAATACGGTTACGATTTTTCATCGGCGCATGTTCACCCAATGTCTAATGATGGCCATCAAGACTTTTTTACAATAACAAAGCTAACACCCGCTCCAAGATTCCCGTCACAAATTACAGTAATTCACAACACGCTTTTAGCAGCAACAATGACCTTACAAGATGGCCTAACCCATAGTTTATTTAGGTGGCGTCGTTTGTTATGGGATTGCATTGACCAGATTAGGCTGGTATTAGATAACGGAGATACTGAATATCAACTCACATTTGTCAAACTTGCAGATGTCTTTAAGAATGAAACGTTATGTGAATCAAATGGGGCCTAGAATCAAGTATGAAGTGCAATAAAAATGCCTAACAAACAGCTGAACACCGCACCGGCTGAAGCCGTCACACGGGCCGGTTAGCTGCGCGTTAGATGCCGCTTGGCCGTATAGGGGGAGGACACGATGAAAATAAAAGCAATAACCGTGAATCGGTTTCGGGGCTACTCAATCCCAGTAACGCTAGATGTTGATGCTCTGCTGGTTCTAGTCGGTCGTAACGACATTGGAAAATCAACGATCCTTGAAGCGTTGGACATCTTTTTCAATGAAGGTAAGGGCTGCGCCAAGATCGACAAGGACGATATAAATAAAGATTGCCTTGCTCAGGGACAGGACTGCATTGAGATTGGAATCGAATTTACTGATATTCCTGCAAATATCGTCATTGACGCTACGAATCAGACGACGCTTCAGCAGGAATACTTGCTAACGTCTGCGGGAACCCTGCATGTCGTCAAGAAATACCCAAATGCGGGGAAGGAAAAGGTATTTATCAGGGCAAATCATCCCGTAAACCCTGAATGTGCTGACTTACTTCTAAAGAAAAACGCTGAGCTTAAGAAGATATTGGACGGTGCGGGTTTCGCCTGTCCAGATAAGACAAAGAATGCTGAGCTGCGTAAAGCTATCTGGCTTGGGCAGGCGAATTTGCAGCTAGGCGACTGCGAAGTGGAAGTTGCCAAAATTGATGCGAAAAGCATTTGGGAGCAACTCAAGGCGTATATGCCGCTGTATACGCTGTTTCAGTCGGATCGTAAAAATAGTGATTCTGACGATGAGGTTCAGGATCCAATGCGAATTGCCGTCAGAGAAATTCTTAGTGATCCGCAAATTCAGGCCGACTTGGCGCAGGTAACGGACACGGTAAAAGCACGTTTGGATCAAGTGGCGCAGAGAACTCTGCAGAAGCTGGCGGAAATAAACCCAGCCATTGCCAATTCGCTCGATCCTCAACTACCAGATTTCGCCAGTCTGAAATGGCCGGATGTGTTCAAGAACGTCTCTATTACCGGCGATGATGATATTCCCATCAATAAGAGAGGAGGTGGAGTAAAACGCCTCGTGTTGATTAGTTTCTTCCGTGCAGAAGCTGAGCGAAGGCAAAACGAGGCTAACTTGCCGGATATCGTATACGCCATCGAAGAGCCCGAAACCTCTCAACATCCGGAGCATCAGCGCGCTTTGACTGATGCGCTAATCGCATTGTCTGAGGCCCAGAATACTCAAGTGCTGCTCACAACCCACAGTCCAGAAATCGTCAAGCGTCTAAAGTTTGAAAACATCATTTTGGTTTCTGATCAAGCGCCGGAACGAGTCTCGCCCGTTCTTGAGCACGAGCTTCCGTATCCGAGTCTGAATGAGGTAAATTTTTTGGCGTTTGGAGAGGCGTCTTATGAATATCATAATGAACTCTACGGGTTCATTGAGGCAGAAGGACGCTTGGCTAACTATAAAGCCGGTAAACCGCAACGTCAGTACATCCGTCTTCGCCAAGATGGTTCTAGGGTGCCGCAGCAGGTCATTCTTACTGAGTATATTCGTCATCAAATCCATCATCCGGAGAACGGCCACAATGCATTGTTTTCCTCCGAAGAACTCACAGAGTCGATTGAGGCTATGCGGCTATTTCTCCAAGCTTGAAGCGATGGGAGAGGCGACATCTAACAAATGGTTGCAAGGGACGTTTGACCCGCTGCCCATTTTTGCTACCGCAAAAATAGTCATCGGCTCAAACGCCCCTGAACTCAGGCGTTATCTGTAAAAAAGGAAAGCATGGTCAACGCACATCCCAGCAGAGTGCTAAACGAAGCTTTCAAACGCAAGCCATATCAAGGCGCGGCACCTGAAAAAGCAGAATTTGTTTTTATTGGTTTGGATGCAAACTACTCGGCCGACATCGAAGCCAGCGAAGTCTTTGCGGAGGTTTTGGAATATCACGCTGATGGACCCGTATTCTGGAGAAAATACGGAGTCCATCATCCATTCCTGCTACCTAAATACAGAGGTGATGGTCGCCGATACCATCAAACCTTCGCAAAAATCGGCTTTTGTCCAAAGCACGCGGATTGCATCTCGTTCGTTGAGCTTCTAGACTTTCCTACGACCGGTCGGAATCAACTATCACTCGAAGACCTTAACGAGTCACACCTCAAGCGCATTCGGAATCTTGTCTTTAACAGTAGCGCCAAGTTTCTCTTCCTGTCAGCTGGCGTTCAGCGCTTGCTTGTAAGAACGAAACTATTCAGCGAGTTGTCCAACGTCAAACGAGAGTTCCGTGGACTGAAAGTAATCTTTGAAGACGACGATCGCACGGTCTTTCTGCATCTCCACTTTTCAAACTACGGGAAATTTGAACAACAGTTACAGAGTGAGGCGCACGCTATCTCCAGCCTCATACCAAACAGCGACGCTTAACCATTCGCTCAACCGGACAGTTTGCTCCTAATAACAACCCCTGTATCGGCTAAGTCGTGTATTATCGTGAGCAAATCAAAGGTTCGCGACCAATGAGCAACATGACGCTTTATACGTTTTACCGCCTATCTCTTAAATGCTAAATATTTCAGTTACTATGTCCCCATGAACCTGCCGTCACTTCCGGATACCCACGCACTCGCGGTGCTCGCGTTGGTTGTGCTCGCGCTGTACCTGTTTAGCCGGGAACGCATTGCCATTGAAACCTCCAGTCTGTTTGTTCTGGTCATTCTCACCATTGGGTTCGTCATTTTTCCCTACACCATGGCGGACGGCGAACACCTCGAGCCGGTGGATTTTTTCAGCGGGTTT
>JBFIDQ010000261.1:0-4080 GCA_041603795.1 Chlamydiales bacterium | reverse complement strand
CATGTCTGAAGCCAGGGGCTACCAGCGCGTCATTTTGGTGTTCACATTGAGTTTGTAATCCGAAGGCATTGGCTCTTGACCTTCTTTAGAAAAATCTGGTAAAATTAAGGTAGAGATTAAATATACCAGGTATATTTCATATGAACCTTATTTCCAGGCTAATAGAACTGCGGTTCAAGAAGGCGCTTGATCGAGGGAAGAGTATTTTACTGTTGGGACCACGCCAAACAGGAAAGACAACTCTTGTGAAGAGCCTCAACGCAGACCTTTACCTTAACTTGGCTCGACCATCTACCCGTCAGGCGTACGAACAGGACCCGGGGCGACTTACTCGTGAGGTGGAGGCTATGACCGAGGAGCTACCTTTGGTGATCGTCGATGAGGTGCAGAAGGTGATGCCGCTGTTAGATGCCGTCCAAGACTTAATTGATTCACAAGTTGCGCAATTTATCCTAACGGGATCATCAGCACGGAAACTTCGGCGCGAGGGGGATGCGAATCTGCTTCCCGGGCGTGTTGTTGTGCTGCGAATGGATCCACTGCTTGTGACTGAAATGACAGCGCTATCTCCCTCGATCGAGGAGCTGCTTCTGTATGGCTCGCTACCGCAAATTATTTCGGAGGAGTCGCTGGAGAATCGAGAAGAGGATCTGTTCTCTTATGTGACGACTTATTTAGAAGAGGAGATCCGCTCAGAGGCGCTTGTTAGGAATATCGGCGCCTTCAGCAACTTTCTGAAGCTAGCAGCTCTTGAATCTGGTTCCATTTCCAACTTTCACAAGTTGTCACAAGATGTTGGGGTTTCTAATCCAACCATTAGTGAATATTACCAAATTCTTGTGGATTGTCTCGTGGCTGAGAGGGTAGAGGCTCTGTCTCAGTCTCGTACGCGAAAGAAACTCATCAAGTCCCCAAAGTTTTTGATCTACGATCTGGGTGTTCGGCGGATCGCGGCTGGTGAGGGGCGAGATATTCCCGATAAGTACATGGGCGATCTGTTTGAGCAGTGGGTAGGGCTCGAGTTGTTACGGCTGATGAGGACAACCCCACAGAAAGGTTCGCTGCTATTTTGGCGTGATCAGGCTGGAGCTGAGGTGGACTGGATTATCGAAAGGGAGAGTCAGTACATACCGGTTGAGGTGAAATGGAAGGAGAATCCAAGTCCGCGGGATGCGCGACATGTCCAGACTTTTATAAATGAATATTCGAATAGTTCTCGTGGCTATGTAATTTGTCGAATACCCCGCGCCCAAAAGTTAACAGAAACAGTGACTGCTCTTCCATGGAGTGAGCTAACGACAGTGATCGGGGCTGCGGGATCGGCCCACTGAACCTGGGGGAGGTTCAGCTACCGCTCCTGTGAGGAGATGGCTATTTCTCTATTCTCTGCCCACGCTGTGCGCAAGGTCTATGGGGAGGTTAAGGGCAGCTAGGGAAGGTAGAAACCTTCGGAATTTAACGAGTGGTAGATGATGTGAACGGATGTCTGTTTTTTGGAGGGGTCTATTGGCAATTTGATTCCGGTTTTATCAGCACTAAATTCCTCCAAAAGCAAAACCCGACCATTCAAGAGACGATGATCAGCGGAAATATTCCCCAGATGCTGAAATCGATTCGCTCTCTTTCCAGGGAACGAATCGACTTTGGACAGAAGCTGCTCCCGTGGATGGCAGTTGACGGGCTGTCGATTTCAGGGAAATAGGTAGAGGTTCCAGAAAGCTTCTTGCAGCCATCTGGGCGTGAGGTCCTGGCTAAAAAACGTATCTTCTCCACGACTTTCCTAGCTTCATGTTTAGGAAGTCGTTTGAGCTGCTTCTCAGCCTTAGACGAGACATTAACCTCATACATCGAGGTCTAGTTCCTTGACAACCTGATCTAGGGACTTGAAGTCGGCCAATCGTGCTTCTTTTTTTGCTTCATCGGCGTCACTGATATCCTGCAACTCTTCTTTATGCTTCAAGAAGGTTTCTAGTGCGTAAAAGTAACCGTCAAAGGAGCCCATGTTGGATGGAATGTAGGGCTATTGCACAATGGGTTCTAGAACGGAGAGACATTGCTTAACGAACGTGAAGTGGCTTAGTCGGATAGGACTTCTGCTTCTGGGTGGCTGCCCAGCGGTCAGGAAGAAGCTCCACTAGTCGATTAGCAGGATGGCTATGGAAACGACGCATGATATCTTCCAAATACTCGCGAGGGTTGATTCCAAGCCCGCGGCAGGTCTGAACAAGGGATAGGAGGACAGCTGTTGCCTTTCCGCCGTTTAAGCTTCCAACGAAGAGCCAGTTTTTGCGCCCTATTGCGAGAGCGCGCATGGCGCGCTCTGCCACGTTGTTATCCATTCGAGCACTTGGGTGACTGAGGTAGGTTTTCATATACGGGATTAGCCCATAGGCGTAGTTGAGCGCCTTGCTGAACTTTGACTTCGGCAGAAGCTTGCCCTCTTCAACCCTTGCTTTGATCTCCTTGATCAAATGGTCGATGATTGGATCTTCTTTCTCCTGGCGAATTCTAAGGCGCTCCGTTTCGTCGCGGGCCCAAGCGACTCTCTCTAGCATAAAGAGATGCCGGATCTTGCGAAGAACCATTTTGCGGAACTCAAGGTCCCCAGACGTGGCCTCTTCGAACTTGCGTCGAATATGGGACCAGCATGGCTGCCAAAAAAGTTTGTACTTCTTGGCCAGCTTTTCGTAGGCTCCATACTTGTCGGAGTGGAATATTCCCAAAAACCCCTCCATAAAATCAAAGGCATTCTGATGGTTCCGATTTTCGCAAAACCGATAGACTCGCTGCGGTGGATCAGCTCCCTCCCCTCCAACAAGAACCCACATATAGCCCTGTTGTAATTTGCCCTTCCCCTTGACCTGTAGTTTTACAGGCGTCTCATCGATGTACCCCACCCCAAACTTCTTAATCTCTTCGAGCATCAGATCGTAAAGAGGAGAAAGGGTGTTTCCAAGTCGAATGATCCACAGCGAAAGGAGTTGCCTCGACAGCTGCACACCATCGCGAGAAAAGATCTCAGAGAGGCGGTAAAGAGGAAGATGATCTGCAAATTTGCGCGTCACGATTTCAGCGAGCAAGCTTTCATCGACACGAGAACGTGGGAGAATGCCATCGGGCAGGTCTTGAGTAAAGATTCCGGCCTCTTCGTTAGAGGGGAGAGCATACTTGGGCCGGATGGTCTCTTTTACGAAATAGCTGCCGGGGCGATGTGCGAGCTGCCTCGTGACCTCCTCCCCGATCTTGACCATCTGCTCTCCTGTCTCGGGGCAAACCTTTTCTTTCTCGGGGAGATCAAGCACAGTCTTCTCTACGGGAAGGCCTTCAGGAATAAGAATCCCATTGCTGTTGTCGTTTTTCGGCTTGCGCGCGCGCTCATGTGCCTCCACCTTTTGCTTCTTGGGAGGAAGCTCTTCCTCTAAGGGCTCCATTCCTGAGAAGTATCTGATGTTGTCCTTCTCAAACCCCACAATGCGCTCAGACCTCTTTCCGTATACCAAACGCTGAAGGTGGGCTACATTTTCCTTAAGCCACTTGATCTCATTTTTTAGCTGGTCGACCTCGGATAGAGGGTTTTTTTGGTCTGTTTCTATTGTCGCTGTTATGGTGCTAATTATACCTCAGAACACCTTGTAAGGCCAGAAAAAGAGCGTCTATTTTAAGGAAAACCGACGCTGTAATTTCATGGGGGTAACCCCTTCCACAAGCATGAAAAACTCACGTCGTTGCAACTCAACTGAGCCTTTTTTTGCCGCAAAAACGAACCTTTTTCGAGCCGCTTGTACCAGATGGAAAAACCATCTCCGTCCCAGTAGAGAACCTTCATCCGATCTCGGCTTCGATTCAGAAAAACAAAGTAGCCTTTCATCAGCTTCCCTGGAAAAGCATCTTCAACCAAGCCAGAAAGCCCCTCAAAGCTCTTTTGCATATTCACTGGATTTTCGGCATGGTTCAAAAACAGGGGTTCTAGGGTAACACTTGAGGTCGCGGGAACGCTCCCGATCTAGGCCGGAAAAATGACTCAATTCAAGATTTCTGAGAAGACCTCTACTAGGCAGCCTGTCTCATACCAGCGGCTTT
>JBFIDQ010000260.1:0-4092 GCA_041603795.1 Chlamydiales bacterium | reverse complement strand
CACAGAGGATCTAAAGTGGGCCCGAGAGGCCGCCATCGAAACGGTTCAGTGGGTAAGCCAGTTTGAATTTCCTGATTTTGAAAGAGACTACGAATTCTTGTCGTTGGTTCATCCGGAGCGATATCCTTTTGATGTAGGAGAAATTCAGACCAATAAAGGATTGGCCTTTTCAGCGAGGGAGTTTGACGACCATATCGAAGAATTTCAGGTGCCACACTCTACTGCCCTGCATTCCCGGATCAAAGGAAGAGATTCCTATCTTGCTGGTCCGATGGCGCGTTATGCACTCAACAAGCATCTATTGCCTAGTTTTGTCCAAGAACTGGCCACCGAGGCTAAATTCGCAGGTCCCTGTTTGAATCCATTTAAAAGCATCATTGTCAGAAGCTTGGAGGTAGCTTATGCATTTGATGAAGCTCTTCGTATCATTGAGCAGTACGAAAAGCCGAGTAAGCCCGTTCTCGACTGCACACCGCATGCAGGAAGCGGATTCGCGTGCACGGAGGCTCCCAGGGGTATTTTGTACCATAAATATGAGATCAATGATAAAGGGGAAATTCAAATGGCATCCATCATTCCTCCAACCTCACAAAATCAACGGACAATTGAGCAGGACCTCCATCGCTATATTGAAACAAGTGCAGGGTTGTCTGATGAAGAGCTGCAAAGTAAATCTGAGAATTTCATCAGAGCCTATGACCCTTGTATTTCCTGTTCCGCTCACTTCTTAAAATTGAGGACAAGTCGAAAATGACGAAACCCTTGATCATTGGAATCGGAAATATCTTCCGAGGGGACGATGCCATTGGAGTTGTGATCGCTAAAGAGCTGAAGGAGCGGCTGAGCCAGGCTGCGGAGGTCGCGACCTGTCAAGGAGATGTCATGCAGCTTATGGATCTCTGGGAGGAAAGGAATCAGGTTTTCTTGATCGATGCGATTTCGACAGACGAACAAGAAATCGGATTCGTGCATCGGTTTGCGGCTCACAAGGAGGCGATTCCTGCGGTGTTTTCTCAAGCCTCTACTCATGTGCTCGATGTTGTTCAAGTAATTGAACTGGCAAAGGCTCTCGATCGATTGCCCAAAATTTTGATCCTTTATGGTATTGAGTCGGAAGAGTATATTCTCGATACTCAGTTGTCAGTGAAGTTACGTGATGCTCTTGGCAATATTGCACAAGAGGTCGAGAGTGATGTCAGAAGTAAGATTGAACAATAAAAGGAACAGAATCGTGCATGAAATGAGTCTCTTTCGCGATCTCATGGAGAAGTTGAATCAGGTTGCTCTTGAAAACCCAGGAAAGCGCATCACAAAGGTTAAAGTTGTATTGGGAGCTCTCTCTCACCTTTCGGAAAGTCATTTTCAGTTTCACTTTGATGAGCTGTCTCGCGGCACGCCAATTGAGGGTGCAATGGTCGATATCGAAGAAGATACAGACAAGGAGGCACCACACGCTCAGAGTGTGGTGCTGACGAGTGTTGACTTTGAAATCTAGTTTAGCATCCAGACAACGATTTTATTTGGAGGGCTGTGTACAAGGTGTGGGCTTTCGTCCCTTTGTCTACAATCTTGCTAAGCGCCTGGATCTCACAGGCTGGGTAGAAAACAACGGCGATGGGGTCACGATTGAAGTGCAAGGGGAATCCTCACAGATCGATAATTTTGCGAAAAAATTAGAAAGGGATAAACCATCTCATGCTTCGATATTTGACTTGCAGATTACTGATTTGCCACCCCGAGATGAAAGCAGCTTTTCCATAAGAACAAGTTCCTTTACCTCTTCTCCATCGGCAGTCGTTCTTCCCGATCTCGCTCCTTGCCAAGCCTGTTTAAAGGAAATGATGACTCCGGGCAATCGTCGCTACCGCTACCCTTTTACGAACTGCACCCACTGTGGGCCACGGTTCACAATCATTGAACGTCTTCCCTATGATCGTCAAAACACCACGATGAAAGCATTCACGATGTGCTCAGACTGCCAAAAGGAATACGAGGATCCCTCGGATCGTCGCTTTCACGCTCAGCCTAATGCGTGCCCAATCTGTGGTCCGCAGGTTGAGTTATGGAATGGTTCGGGTGAGATTCTGGCAAAGGGTGATGGAGCGATTCAAGAGGCATGCGAACGATTGCAGGGTGGAGCTATTTTGGCTCTCAAAGGAGTCGGAGGATTTCATCTGATTCTTGATGCAAAAAACGATGAAAGCATTCGTGAGTTGCGAAAGCGCAAGGGAAGGCCAGAAAAGCCATTTGCTCTGATGTATGCCTCGCTAGACCAGGTCAGAGAGGATTGTTTTGTTTCCAAGCAAGAGGAAAAGCTGTTGACCTCCCAGGAGGCGCCAATCGTTCTTTTGAAGTCGCATCGGGTACCCTCCAGGGAAATCGCTCCAGATAATCCCTATCTTGGAGTCATGCTTCCCTCCTCGCCTCTCCATCACGTCTTACTCAATGGTTTTGAGCGCCCTCTCATAGCAACTAGCGGTAACCGATCGGATGAGCCTATTTGTTTTGATGAGAAGGAAGCTGTGCGAGATCTTGACGGGATTGCGGACTTTTTTCTGGTCCATAATCGTCCGATTAGGCAGTTTATCGATGACTCCATTGTTAGGCTCGTTGCTGGACGCAAGTTAACTCTTCGACGAGCACGTGGCTACGCCTCTCTTCCGATCTACACGCGCCACAAACTACCTGTTTCCCTTGCAGTGGGGGCTCATCTTAAGAACACAATTGGTGTTGCAAAGGGGAATAGAATTTATCTCAGTCATCACTTGGGAAATTTGGAAACACAAAAAGCATGTGAGGCCTTTAAGGCAGAAATCCGTCGACTCCAAGAGATGTATGCGATTGATCCCGAGATCATTGTAAGTGATCGTCATACAGGTTATTTTTCCACCCAGCATGCCTGTGAACAGCCTTCGGAGAGAAAGGAGTGTCAGCATCACCTCGCTCATGTCTACTCTTGTATGGCAGAAAACCGAGTTGAATCTCCTTTGCTTGGCATTTCTTGGGATGGCACTGGGCAAGGTTTGGATGGCTCGCTATGGGGAGGAGAGTTTTTCGAACTCACAGACGACGACGTAGCTCATCGTGTTGCTTTTTTTCGTCCCTTTCTGCTTCCGGGGGGAGAAAGAGCAATCAGAGACCCCCGCCTTATCGCTGCTGGGCTACTTTATGAGATGTACGGCGCCGGATGCCTGGAAAGATCGAGCCTTTCTCTATCGTCTTTGGAAATTGCAAACCTAGAAAAGCTGCTTGTCTCTGGATTTCGGTCACCGAAATGCACGAGTGTCGGTCGTCTCTTTGACGGAATAGCTGCCCTTATTGGGCTAGATAGCCGAGTCACATTTGAGGGACAAGCTGCCATGAAACTTGAATTTCTGGCAGAAAGGAGCGATACTTCTCGATCCTACCCACATGAGATTGATGGAATGGGGATCATTGACTGGAAGCCAATGATAGAGTGCGTTTTGCAAGACGTAAAGTCAGGTTACCCACAAATGGAAATTGCGAGAGCCTTTCATAACTCGCTGATAGAGATTATCGTAGGAGTAGCAAAAAGAGTGGAGCAGGAGAAAGTAGTCCTAACTGGGGGTGTATTCCAGAACAAGGTTTTGACCGAAGGGGCCATCAAAGCTCTTAAGGTTGCAGGATTTCTTCCATTTTGGCACCAGGAAATCCCACCGAATGATGGTGGCATCGCATTGGGACAACTCTATTCATTGAGGGGAAAGCGATTAGAATGTGTTTAGGGATACCTGCTCAGATTGAATCGATCAACTCTAAAGAGGACCTTCTGCATTCCGGCGTCGTCTCATTTGGCGGACTGAAGAAAGAGGTCATCTTAGCCTATGTTCCAGATGCCAAAGTTGGTGACTACGTAGTGGTTCACGTCGGATTTGCAATCAGTAAGATCGACGAGAAGGAGGCGCTCCGCGTCTTTGAATATCTCGAGGAGCTTGGTGAAATCGAGGAAATTCGGGTGCAACAGTCAACCACCCCTCCCTAAAGGGAGGAGCTTGTAAGGCTCGGAGTTGACCAGCCTAAGCCCCATTGGGGCTACGTTAGGAGCGAATATATAGGCACCGTGGGATGCTT
>JBFIDQ010000259.1:0-4097 GCA_041603795.1 Chlamydiales bacterium | reverse complement strand
CTCCTTCAGCTCGGTGAGCTGGGTGTGCAGTCAGTAGAGGGAAGTCGAGCTGAGGGGCACCCAGCTTTGGATGCTTTTCCGCAGGGACAAGCTCTCAATTCGGATATCGAGGAGGCGGTGCAAGCATTGCCGGCCTCTTCAGATCGCCGTGTTTGCACGCACTATGATGCGGCGGTACAGCTACAAAAGAGCGTAGAGGTGGCAAAGAGCCTGACAGGAGCGAGTCACTTATCCTCCGGCGAAGGCTCTAGATTCCGTGACCTGTCGATGGATAGTTATGCGATTGACCTCCGCAGGCTATTTGATAGCCTTCGCAGTGAGACGAGTGCTACGATCCTGCTGTATTCGCAAAAAGACGGGAAGCTACTTTTTGTGAACAATCAGATTAAGGGACTCGTGGGATGGACCCCAGAAACCTTTGTGAAGGACTTCCCTCAGCTTATTCAGTCGAGTTTTGCAGAGTGGCGACATGCAGTCAGTCGCCTGGCAGACCAGCCTGAGGTGCAGGTACAGCTGGTAACACGTAGTCGCTCCGGGACAGAAGTGCCTTTGCATTGTTACCTTGGGATTATTCCGGATGGCGCCTTTTCTGGACATGTCATTGGTGTGGTTTATCCCGCCGAGGAGCCCTCAGCGACAAGTTCTCTCTAAAGCAAGATAGAAGAGCGTTTGATAGGCACGTTTGAGACGTGCCAGTGCTAATCGCCAATAATTGAGTTTGGTTATGGAATTATTATCTTCCCATTCCGACGGTGTACTCAGATCATCAAAAGCCTCACAGTAGCTTACATCGCCAGCGAAGCAATACGACCACTGTTCCAAACGATTTAGTGTTCTCTGAGAAAAATGGTTCTTGGAGGTAACTGGGTGAATCAATGTCGGATCAACCGGACTCCTAGACAGGCGACGCGTGCGCCGTCCATTTTTTACTATCGCAAACTGGTCGTAGAAGTGACCCTCGTTGCGATTGTTTATATCCGTGTAGAGATGGGGTTGGCTCCATAGATACGCCTCAGCGGCCGTAAGGCTTCTCTTGTTGAAGCGCTTGTCATGCATGACCCAAATAACCTGATAGCCAAGTGAGGCGTAGTCCCGGTTTCGGGTGGTGACCTCATCCGCGGTGATGGAAGAACACTGCACCTCATAAATGAGCCTTTTCTTTTCCCAAACAACATCGGCAATGCGGCCTATAGATGAGAAAGCAACTTCCATTTCGGCCTCCCCATTGGGAATGATTGCACTGAGTCTGAGTTGCACCTGCAGGTGCGTTAGGCTCTTCCCGCTTTGGCGGCAGACGCGTTCATCGGAGAGGTGATAGAAGTGGTGCCGGATTCGCTCGCCGCTACGTAAGCGGAGCGGACTCCCGCACTCAAGACATGAGTAGTCGGCTCCTCGTCGCGCGTAATCGGCGGCGACGAGCTGTCCCTTGGGGCTAAGAGCGAGAAGTTGCATCGCTTTCGCGCATGGGGAGAGCTTCAAGTGAGTCTAGATCGGGAACCAGAAGTGTAATGCCTTCATCGATCCGATTCGGACCGTAGGGGAGACGTGAGTGATTAAAGCGATAAAGAGCAATCCATCCGGTAAACGTACCAAAACGTTCATGAGAGATACGCTGTAGAGTGTCGCCTTTTTGCACGATGTAGCGATGAAAGAGAGGCTGTGATCTATTCTTCTGCTCAAAGGCAAAGTCATCGCCATTTTCGTGAGCCGCCAACGCCAGTCGCATTTCGGCTTGTTGAGCCCGCATCGGCTCAAGCTGCGCTTTTAAGTTATCGATAGAGGTTAGCTTAGTGCCGGTGAACTCGCGAAGGTCATTGATCTCAAGTTCCTGCGCCATCAGGGTATTGAAAATGCGCTGCCGGTAGCTGTCGTAGGTCTCGTCGGGGTTCGGTTTGAAGCGGGTAGTATCCGTGGTAAGGTCACCGCGACGGGTGTATTTTTCGCCCTTTTCTTCGAATGCGCCGAGGTCCGTCTCTTTATTCATATATACGCGATCCTTGGGGGATACAGCGGTATAATGCTTGACGCAAGAGGTCAAGAGTAGCGGAACTGACAGAAATAGCAGAAAGCATCGCATTGAAGATCCTATTGCACTCTAATTTAAGCCATTTATTCCACGTTGCTTGGATAAATGCAAGAAGTTGACTCTCCTGGCAGAGGATGAGATATGGAGGGTGTTGCGCGGCTCTCTTCATCCCAAGGCGTTCTGATGGAAAATATTTGACAGTCTTACTACGTGCCCAGACGATCCGCAGCCGATTCCAAGGAGCAAGGCTCCGCTATAAGTTAGCCTGGTGGCGTAAGCCCCAGGTAGATGGAGTGAACATCTGAGCTCTGAAGGAGCGGCATAAAATTCCAGCAGATTATGCCGCTCCTTCAGAGCTCAGACGCACGCTCCATCTACCTGGGGCTTACGCCACCAGGCTAACTTCTAGCGGAGCGTTGCTCCTGGGAATCGGCTGCGGACCACCTTGCAAACGCTGGGCAGGTATCAAAT
The DNA here is from genome assembly GCA_041603795.1 of Chlamydiales bacterium. Classification (GTDB taxonomy): domain Bacteria; phylum Chlamydiota; class Chlamydiia; order Chlamydiales; family JBFIDQ01; genus JBFIDQ01. The sequence goes on along the minus strand of JBFIDQ010000259.1, from coordinate 1,600 downwards.
GTTTTCCATCAGAACGCCCTGGCCTGTGAGCGTTCCTAGGCTCCTTTTTCACAATATATTAAACTTTTGCTAGCTCGCGCTCGGCGACAAGTGATTGGATCAAGAGGTCGCGTGCTTCAGAGAGGGCCGGGAAGGCGTAGTAGAAAACCGTTCCCTGGGCAACGGCCATCGCGTCTTCTACAGAAAGCTCAGTCGAGGGCTCAACTTCCTTCTTCTCTAGTTTGCTTTCGATTTCTCGGAGCTTGGCAAAGAAGGGTTTGATTGATTCGTCCATGACTTGCGTCACGACAGCCTTTAATTCCACGTCTTGCGGTGATTGTTTCGACTCAGTTTCCTCTGAGGAGATCTCCTCGAGGAAGGTGTTGATCTCTTTGCATACCATGGCCATGGCGGCCACATCGTATTCGCTTGCGACCATTCCGTAGGTAAGTCCTGATGACATAAGAAGCCCCTTCTTGTTGGGTAAGAAAGGTAAATAAATAATTTCTTTTATGAATGTTGGCAAGAAAAAATTATAATAACAAGAGGGGCAATTTGGTCAGTGAACGAAGAAGAGTTGCACGAGTCTCAAGCGTTGGTGAGGCAAACAGGTTCCTCCTGGGTCGGGCTAGGAACCTGAATGCGGGTGTAATGATCAGCGAGGTGCGGAGTTGCAGTCTACCTTCGTTATCGGATGACCACGAGCAGCCCCCCGGCGCTCAATTGATCCTTAAGTTCACCCATGAGATCTTCGTTGTCTAGAAAGTCTTGACCACTCCTTCTCATCCCAGCGATGAGGTGGGGTGCTTCGGTTGTTAAATGATCAACAGCCTGTGGGATTAGACTATTGGCGTCTGTCTCTGTGAATTGTCCCCCCATTTCTTCGAAAAAAAGCTTGTAGGATTTCTCGAGAACCTTGGGGATATTCTGCTCCCCACTAGTATTGTCAAGGTCTTTTTGGTCAATATCTGTTCGGTTGTAGAGGTTATACGCACCTAAGGCGAGGGGGTGAATAGGGGCTGGCTCTACAGGAGTTGCCTCAACTGTTTCTCTTGTTTGCAACCCCGCAACAAAGCTTAGCTGCACAAGATTTGCGATAGTTGCAGCTAGGGATGACCAGCCGGCGCTTGCGAGAAGGGGCGTGGTTCCATAGGCTACAAGGCCTAGAACGGGTAGCATCATTTTTTTGGTGGTGAGGAAGGGTTGGTTCAATAGCCCAATCTGCACGGCACTGTGCTCTGCTCTAAAAGTAGCACGGCATTGCGGGCAGTTGACGTCCCCACGGCGGTCATCATAAGTTCTAAGCTTTTCGTTGATCCATCGTTGTACGCAGGCCTTATGAAAGGTGTGATTGCATCCAAGTCGGGTGAAGTTCCGTAGCGGCGATGCGAGTTGGCCTTTTGCTTCGAGCACCTCCTCTTCATGGCAGATGCCGCATATATTGGTGTTGTTGTTGGTTATTGGTGTAGACATTATTGAACCTTTGTTGGTAAGTTACTGTTTTATAATATAGAATTTTGATTTTATTGTAAACAAAAAATGATATTTTTTTGTGGGAGGGGGGATTTAAGCAGCAGTTCCCCAGGGCGAATTGGGCGACTTTCACAAGTTCGGCATTCTG
>JBFIDQ010000258.1:0-4131 GCA_041603795.1 Chlamydiales bacterium | reverse complement strand
ATTTTAGCCCACGGCTGCGTTTGCTCGCATCCGCGAGCTGCTCTTGCCATGGGCTAAAATCTACCCACCCGCTCTCGCGGGTTACCACTCCCTTTGCCTAAGTCGTGGCCTATGCTATCAAGAACTTTTTACACGCTGTGCTAGGTGCCGCGGCTGCTCCTGCAGTCAGAGATCATCAGCTCAAACTAAAGTGTCTCTACTATCAAGTTCTGACTGGTAAAATCGCCCTGTAGAAGGGGGGCTGTTCGGCCAATTAGGATGGTAAAACTAGTTAATTGGCCGGACGTTTGTCAAAATTTGGGCCAATTAGGTGTCGCAAGAGGCCTAGTTGGCCCTAGATTCATGGGATATTGGGCCAAATGGGATTGATTTGAGGGGGCCCTGCCGCCACTAGCGGCTTTCCACAAGATGAGAATGCTCTCGTTCAGCTTCAAGGAACTCTTTTGCTTCGTGGCCGGCGGTGTGGCAGTCAGCTACCTGTGGTTGGTGGCAGGCAAACTTGACACGGTCGGCGCTGCTCATGAAGCGAGAAAGCTGATCGCGAGTTGAATCTGGAAATGTGGAGTGGTTCTGGAGGGAGTGGAGGAATTCCTCTGTGGTCTGCTCCGGGGCTCTGATCTCGTACCCCCCCTCAATGTAGTGGCGCAGAATATTTGTGAGCTCCACGTAGTACTCTTGGAACTCGCCCTTGTCTGGAAGCTCCTTGCTTTGTAGTTGTCCGAATGCCTCCAGAGCTCGTTCTAGGGGATTTACTACTTCCACTTGGGTTATTTTATTTTTGCGTAGGAAGTAGAGAAGTGGGAGCAAACCTAATGCAAGCCAGGGGAGGTAGCGCACGGGATTGTTGGAGCTGCCTTCTTTCGCCTCTTCGCGGCGGTGATCCAGCAGCGCCTGGTTTTCTGATGAGAGAAGGGAGTCAGTTGAGGACGGAACAGGCAGCAACTCTTGAAGATAAGCTGAGAGGTCCACAGGCTCTGGTTTTGGTGGGGGTAGAACAGTAAGGGTGGTAACGGGTGAGAAGCTGCCGTCGGGCATGACAAATGAAATGGGGTAGTGGCCGGGCGTCCATGAGGTCACCGAGCTCTCACCAACGAGCTCAACAGGAGGTTGTATTTGGAGCTGGGCGCCGGACACGGGACGTTCAAACTCTATCGGTTCGCCGGTCTGAATTTGTAGGATGGTGAGAAGAGTTAAGATCATCGACGCCTCCGCTCGCGGGTCAGTAAAAAGCGCCGGAGGAGGTCCGCGTAGGCACCATCCGTGGGGATATCGAGGTAGTCGCCTCCTGCTCGCTTCAGAGCTACGCGTGTCTGCTCGCTGCGCTCCCAGTACAATGCCTTAATCTGGTTTCGTATGGCGGGATCCGATGTATCGACAATTGCCTCCTCGCCGGTTTCTAGATCACGAAGAGAGGCGAGTCCAACATTGGGAAAGGTCTCTTCAAGCGGATCGGAGATGCGAATGCCAATAAGGTCTTGTTTCTTGGCAGCCAGGGTAAGTTGAGTGGAGAAATTGACGTCGATGAAGTCAGATAGAAGAAAACAGATCCCTTTGCGTTTTTGCACCCTACATAAAAAGCCGAGCGCTTCGCCAAGGTTGGTCTTCGCTGTCGTCGGCTGATGGGCCAGTATCTCGCGGATAACGCGAAGGACGTGTCGCGTTCCCTTTTGAGGGGGGAGATACCTTTCTACGTGGTCCGTGAAGAGAAGGAGACCCACCTTGTCGTTGTTCTGTATCGCTGAAAAGGCGAGGGTCGCACCAATTTCGGCGATGAGCTGGTTCTTTGTTTTCTTGTGGCCGCCGAAAAGGTTGGAGGCGGAGACGTCGATAAGCAAGGTAAGAGTGAGCTCGCGTTCCTCACGGAAGCTTTTTACATAAGGTCTGCCTGTACGAGCGGTTACGTTCCAGTCGATGTTACGGACCTCATCCCCGGGGATGTACTCACGTACCTCCTCGAATTCCATTCCCTGTCCCTTAAAGGCGCTCTGGTACATTCCAGCCATCATATCATTGACCGTTCGCTGCGTGCGGATCTGAATGCGCCGTACGTTACGGTAGAGCTCTTTGGGGATGGTCATGGGACAAGAAGCGTGTCGAAGATTCTGTCAATAATGAGATCGGTGGAGATCTCTTCTGCTTCCGCCTCGTAGGAGCGCCGTAGGCGGTGGCGTAGGACATCGTGTCCCACACTCTTTACATCGTGTGGAGTGACGAATCCGCGTCCATTTAGAAAAGCGTGTGCTTTGGCGCAGATGGTCAGGGCGAGGCTTGCTCGCGGTGAGGCGCCGAATTCGAGGAGTCCCTCGATATCGACATTGTGCCTTTTAGGGTCGCGTGTAGAAAAAATGACGTCGAGAATGTACTCCGTTACCTTCTCGTCGACGTAAATTTCGTCGATGATCTTGCGCGCGTCGAGGATGTCGGCGCCTGTCATGACCTTAGAAACGGTCGGCTTACTTCCAAGTTGACCCATCCTCTTGATGATGGTGCGCTCGTCGTCGCGGTTGGGATAATGGATCAGTACTTTCATGAGAAAACGATCCGTTTGTGCCTCAGGGAGTGGATACGTACCCTCTTGCTCGATTGGGTTTTGCGTGGCAAGGACAAGAAATGGCTCGTCAGTCCTAAACGTCTCCTGACCTATTGTCACTTGGTGTTCCTGCATCACCTCTAGGAGAGCTGACTGCACCTTTGCGGGTGCGCGGTTGATTTCGTCGGCGAGTACGATGTTTGTGAAAATCGGACCCTTCTGAATCGAAAATGTCCCTTCTTTAGGGTTGTAGATATTCGTACCGACGAGGTCAGCGGGGAGAAGATCCGGAGTGAATTGGATCCGCTGGTAATCGCAATCGAGTGCCTTAGCAAGGCTCGTAATCGCCAACGTTTTAGCCAGGCCAGGGAGTCCCTCTAGCAGGAGGTGACCATCAGCAAGCAGCGCCACCAGCATACGGTCGATGAGCCGCTGTTGTCCCACAATGACCAGCCCCATTTCAGCACGTAGCTGCTCAAATTTTTGCACGGCCTCTCGGACGATTGCGTTTAGATCACGTACATCGGTTGTCATGCCTTTCTCCTACTCGGATTGTGGGATGAATTTTCCTATCCTCCAGGAAAAAAATCAACCCAACTAAATAGATATTATCAGGGAAAGTCGTTATAATGTGTGGCCCAACAAAGGAAAAAATGATGTCAGTCCCTTCTCTTGGAGCCCGCTGCGACCAAAGCATTGCAGGCCTAAATAACTGGATCAATGAAGATCTATCACACAGACGCTTCTCTGTGGACTACAACACAGGCTCGGCGGGAGGGTTTAGCGCAATATTCGGAGGGATATCGATTTTCGTATTTGCTCATGCTGCAACGGACGGGGATGAAGGGGATTTTGGGGCCGCGGCGATTACAGCGACAGCGTCGGTACTGCTTGCGTGTATGGCTAGATGGAGCTGCCGCAGGGGCAAGGAAGATTTTTCCCATAGGATGGGCCGCCTCATCGACCTTTCGCAAAGAGCGGTCACCGTACTCACCCGAGCAAGCGCTTTCGATCGTGAGAATCAAATTGACCCTTTTTTAAAGGATAAGCTGAATTCTGAAGTCGATGAGGTATCAAAATTGATCACCGACCCGCATTTTCGTCGGCGAAGCTGCTGTGGCCATGCACCTTTTAAGATCTACCCAACACCGGAAGACCTTGATCTCAAGCAGAGGAAGTACGACATTGAATCTCTTGAGAGGCTGCTTGAGATCTCTCAAGATCGTCGCGAAACAAAGTCCACTCCACCGCCACCGAAAATGAACGAATGGACCCAATTTCTTCAAAAATCCAAAGATGATATTTTGGCAGCGTCAAAGCCGTCGGAAAACCCCATCTATAATGCATTTAAGGAACGGTTGCTAGATAACGCATCGCCTTATGCTCTTCTCGGATTGTCAGAAAATTTCACCCCAGAAATGTTTAAGGAAGCGAAGCGCGTCCACCTTTTAGCTCTTCATCCCGACAAAAATAAAGATTCACCTGAATCCACGGAACTCTTTAAGTGCTTGAAAAAAGTCCTAGCGAGACTCGAAGAGTCCGAGCGCACTGGTGAGATTCATTGGCACGAGTCGAAGGGCTCGGATATGGTGTAACAGCTT
>JBFIDQ010000257.1:0-4147 GCA_041603795.1 Chlamydiales bacterium | reverse complement strand
TTTTGCCTCCAGCTTCCTTCAGATTCCACCTCGCGATGGACACCCTTGCCTTCAGCTAACTGTTCCCCCCTTCGGGCCAGTAAGGGACTTTCACCCTCTAGTTCGTTGCCATGCCGGGCACACCTAAAATCTACCCACCCGCTCTCGCGGGCTACCACTCCCATTGCCTAAGTCGCGGCCTATGTTATCAAGAATTTTTTATACACTGTGCTAGGTGCCGCGGCTCCTCCTGCAGTCAGAGATCATCAGCCCAAACTAAAGTGCCTCTACTATCAAGTTCTGACTGGTAAAATCGCCCTGCTCTGGCAAGAGGGCTTAAATCGTTAATAATAATTCAACTGAACGCTGGTTGCATTTTTCTAGAATGGAGGTTGTTAAATATTTAGACCTGGTATACGTTCCCTTTCTTGATAATTACACGAACGAGATTGCTATGACACCTGAAAGTTTAGGTCTTAGACATAGGTACAGTAGGCTACCAACTGAGCTACCGCCAGTCGAGCTAAGAGAGGATCCTCAAGGGCATAAAATTGATTTGTCTCAAAGATCAGATTCTAGTCCTGCTGGAGACGATGAAAACCACGTTAGCGAAAACACAAAGGCAATAGCTGACGCCGAAGTGAAACAAAAATGCAACGCGGTGGTCCAGAAGTATTTGGCAGCAGCCCAAGAAATCAACACCACCAAGCGTGGCCCCGCAGCGTATCGCGCAAAGCAAGCCGCTTTGTACGGCCAGGGAAAAGGTAGCCTTTGGTCCAGCCTCTGCACCGAGCTAGGCCTTACAGCGCAATACACCGAAGGCCTTAGTGCGATACAGAGCCTGACGAGGGACGTTAAAGGATCTTCAAAATCAGGAAACTTTTTTACAAATACCCTTAGTGCAATAACAGGCTCAAAGAAAAATGTTGAATCGTCTTCAAGGTTAGGAAATCGTCTTAGGGCGGCCTGTGACGTGGTTCCTGAAGCTAAGCCTTACCTAACTCAAATCATAGAGAGTCATGAAAAAGAGCGAGTCAAGTGGGTCCGATAGCGCCTATCGCGGCGCCAGCTGTTCCACCGCTACCGCTCAACCAGGCAGAGGCCCCTCTGCAAGAGCCCGAGGGGCCATGGGCCATCTGCTTTCCGACGCTTCACTCGGATAAGCGGGTTGACGCCTTGAACCTTGTGCTCCAGAGCCTTCGAGAAAGTGGAATTCGATTAAGCGACAATCGCTTGAACACTGATCTCAGCCTATCCATGCTTCCATCTCTTTTGATGAAGGAAGATGGTGTGGCTTCTTTAACTGAGGAAGAACGCCTTCAAGGGTTCACCACCTCGTTTCCTCAACTATACCGCCTTTTGATGGCTCTGCAACGGCGTATAAAGCTACCTCCAGGATGTGGGGTCCGGTACCCCGTTTTTGAACCGAAGTTCCGGCCGTTTTCTGTCACTTGGCAAGCCAGCGATAGGAAGCCACTTGCCCAAAGAATGAAAGCTCTTGGCCGCCAAGGAGCCAACCTGGCACGTAAATTACGCGATTTCCATCCCGAGTGCGCTCACAAGTACCAAAGAGCGGCTGCCAAGGTCGCAAATTTTGCGAGGGCCAGCGGAGTGCGTGGCCGCGCAGCGAACAAAAAGCTTCGCCACGTACTGCGAAGGGTAGAAAAACTGACTGACCGGAAAGCGCGGCAGCTCGTCTGCGTCATCGAGGAAATGTTATGGCTCCGGAAGCAGCAGAGGACGCTTCACTTTGCACCTCCTGCCTCGGGACATCTGCAAGAGGGGAACACAAGCTTTCGTCAACGGCGGTGCAAGGAATTAGCCGCCCTGCCCAAACTCCCCCGGGAAAATCTGCTGAGACAACTCGTTATCCGAGGGGATAAACTCAAGGAACGGATAGCAACGAGCAAGAAGCCAAGACAAAAACAGCTAAGAGCACAGCTTCGGGGCATCTACAAGAAATTTCATCACAACCTAAAGCTGGTACCTTCTTTTTCTGTCATCAAGGACAACATCGACACGATCATTTCATTGTGGTTCTTCGAAAACGGTCAGCCTGGCTCCGCTCCACTTGTTGAGGGCATCATTAAGCTTATTGAGTCAGAATCACCCCTCTCTAGTCTCAGAACAGCGATTGACGACATTCTCTCTGTCGACCTTGTAACCGGCGCGCAAGATTGGAACGCGAGTGATGCGGACTACCTCGTGCGAGCGGTCAACCTCCAGATCGCTCTGATGAGGAATTTGCCCGTATACCCCTATTATCTGTCGGACGAGATCAGGCACGCGCTGATGCCAAAATTTAGGGCAGAACGCGCTCCACTGTTACAGTGGATGGAGGCGCTGCAGCGCCAGAGTGCAAAGGACTCGGATCTCGTGCAAAGTCTGGGAACACTATATTCTTGTTTCATGCGGCAACGTGTCACCCCTTCGCAGTTCACTTCGAGCGCGCTAATACAAGGAAAGAAAATGGTGTTCTTGGAGGAGCGATCGAAGCTACTTTATTGGCTAAACAGTCAGTTTGTTGACAGAGGCGACTCAATACAAAACCATTTCGATTTAGGACTGGCGCTTCTCACGTGGGATCGAGTCTGTTTGAGTTTGAGCAGCAGTCGGGAAGCCTACCACGAGCTGATGAAGCCTCTGAAGTACCTACTCGATTTCTATTTCTCCGTGCCTGCAGGATATCGAGAGACCGCCCTATTCCTTTCCACTAAGCCACAAGATTTTCCAAACCTGGACCGCTTTCAGTCGAAGGCGTTTCAATCTCAGTGGAGAGAAGTGGAGGCGAAGCTCGATCGTCATCCAAAGCTAGGAGCGTACCGTCTAAGTGAAAACTTAGGGCGAAATAAGATCGAGCAAATCACTTACTATGCGCGGCTAGTTAGCGAATTGCCCGCGTGGGGAATCAAGGAACTGCAGGGAGCGGATGACGGCAAGGCACTACTTGTCCTGAGAGCTCTCCCTCACCTCTTTCTACCCTCCTACAGACCTTGTCTGCAGCAGATCCGGCATCTTTTGGCGGAACTTGAAAAGAGCGCGACTTCCCCATGGAGTGAAGGTGTCAACGGCTTGCTTGAATTTCTAGTGCGACGCCGTAGATATCTTTTTAATGCTACAAAAGGTCAGGCCCCTATTGTGCCCCTGCTTCGCAGCCTTAAAGATTTGATGAAAGTGAAGGGCGAGGGGCAACAAGGCGTTGTACAGCACCTGATAGAGGAGCGAGGATTGATCGCAAATCCTCACCTTTCTTTGACGCCGCAACTTGTGCAAGCTCTCATAGAGCCGCTGCAAGCGGCTACGACGAAAGAGACGCTTACGCAGTTTTCTCTCTTCTTTTTACAAAGTGGTTCCCTCACCGAGTTTCTAGAGGTGACGTCGCCAAAGCAAAGCGGACTACTCTCCCTCAAAAGAGCAGCTATCTTGCGCTCGAGGGCGGCCCTGCCGCAAGCGGACCTAGCGATTGGCGAGGCAGAGAGGCAGAGTAAGGGGGTCGTAGAAGCTGCGCTTCTCCTCTACAAAAATGTGGCGATATCACGTGGACCAACCATTCATGAGGCGTTGGTGCGCTTGGCAAGCAAGGGACCACACCGCGTTTTGGCATGCGCAGCTCTTTGCGCGATTGAGCGAGATCCTCAAAACAGGGCGTTACGAGATCTTACCATCTCTGCGCTCCATGATGAGTGTACTTCAGAGGCTATCGAACAACTCTTGCCTTTGATTGCGCACTTTGAATTGGAGCCGCTGCAGCTGAAGCAGTTGTTAGCGTTTACCCAGCATCCGAATCGCCAGGCTCGTCAGGTCGCAATCAAGGCTCTCTCCGAGGTGCCGCATGAGGCGGCACAGGTCGCTGTTGTTGGCGGCATACAAAGCTCGCTGTGGAATGAGTACGATGAGCACTATGGTTTGCATAGAGATCATTCACTTCAGCACTTCCATTGGTTGCGATTTCGTCCTGCTAGTCATGATAACCGAGAGTCGCTATTCCTCCGCTCTCTAGATCAACTTGCTGAGCTAGAAACCGGCAGGGTGAAGCCCCTCGCAGCAAAATTAATGAACAATTGGCGTGACAACGAGGAGCTCCGAGCCTTCAGAGAGTCGTTGGAGCACTCTGGAACAAACCAGAGTCGCTGCATAGGCCCCCCCCCCGACATTCCCCCAAAAACCG
>JBFIDQ010000256.1:0-4201 GCA_041603795.1 Chlamydiales bacterium | reverse complement strand
CCCCGTGCAACGAGCGATAGCGAGGCAGCTCGGGGTTTATCAAAACGATATTATGCGCCCCGGTAGGGGGGCTACAAATCATCCCGACAGCAATGTGAGAGCGATGAATTCGAATAGAGCGAGCACAGGGGCTCAGTGTTGCAGATGTGGCTCCCCTGCCGGGGCGCATAATGTCATTTTGATAAACCCCGAGCTGCCTCGCTATCGCTCGTTGCACGGGGCTAGCATCTGTCGTGGCTGCCGCCACGTGAAATTCGGCTGCTCAAATTTCCGTCGAAAATACTTATGCGTAAAAGGGTGCCTTTCAAGGGTACAATTTTGTTATATCAAACCGGCGGTTGCGCGCACTCGCATCCGCGAGTTGCACTTGCCATGGGCTCAAATCTATCCACCCGCTTTCGCGGGCTACCACACCGTTGCTTTTATATAGTTTATATCCAATAATTTATGCCTCACACCATTAGCTATAAATCTGTCGAGGCGTTGCCTCTGTATCTGGCCGCACTCGTCTGTTAAGCTTAGATTTCTTCCCCTGCTAAAGTTGATCATAGTTAAGAGTTTAGTTAAAACCGCGTCAATTAATTGCTTTTTGAAAGTTGACAAACTAATATATTTAGTTGATAACTGATTCATACCTTATGAAGAATTAAGAACTAAACATGGAGGTTTATATGTTTTTTCTATCTGGGAATAAAGGCGGCAAAGTTGCGGCCAAAAGAAATCTAATCGCTGCATCGCTTGCAGCTGCGGTGCCATTTGTTTCTTTGGTGCCAGGAAGTGTTGATGGAAGTGTTGATTCGTTCAGTGTGACGTTGAATGGCGGAGCTCCTCCAGCGGGAACGGTGGATTTCTCCAATGGAAGTTCGCCGACTTATCCAGCTGTTACGTCTCCCAGTTACTGGGGGGTAACAGGCGTGATTGGTTATGGACCGGTCAGTGCTAATCCTAATGTGGATATCAACCACGAGTATGGTCAGGCTACCTATTATTACGACTACTATGTAGGGGAGTATTACGAGTACGCTTTATATAATTTAACGAACAATTTGGACCTATATGAGAGCTCTGGCAGCCTATACGTAAAGTATACTGTTGACAATAGTATTGGGGGTTTGATTGGTGTTTACGGAGCCGGCCTCTACAGTTGGGATATAGCAGGCCTAGACTGGGGCGGAAGCGGTACGATAACAGGGGTCTCCCTTAAATCTTACACGGCAGGAATTACCTACGCTAGCGCATTGGCGGCGTTGCCAACGTATGGCTCCACTTTTCTTACCGGATTTGATTTCACGCAATTAGAGGTATCTGGGGTCGCAGTCACCGAAATGGTCGTTTTTGAGATTACGGTCTCCGAGGCCACCATCGTACCAGAACCTGGCACCTACGCCTTGCTCGGTACCATGCTTGCACTGGCGTCTTTTCGAAAGCGCACGCGGCTAAAGCCTCTTGTTTGAAAGGCGTTGCTCCGTTATGGTAGTTGCTTCTTGTCAATCCAAAGACAACTACCATGAAAGAACTTTTTGTACTCGACGGGACCGGATATATCTTCCGTTCCTATCACGCAATTGGGCAGATGACCAATGATAAAGGGGAGTCCACGAACGCCCTTTACGGCTTTGTACGTTCCGTGCTCAAGTTGCAGTCCGATTTTCAACCGGACCACCTAGTGGTGGTCTTTGACGGACCCAATAACGCCGCTGAGCGCAGAGCGCTCTATCCTGAGTACAAGGCGCATCGTGTGGAGTGCCCACCGGACCTCGGCTATCAAATAGGGTGGGCGCAGGACTTCTGTAAAATGCTTGGACTTCCAACCCTTACGTTGGAAGGGGTCGAAGCGGACGACACAATGGGTACGCTTGCCATCTACGGCAAAAAGAAAGGTGCCAAGGTCTATCTTTGTACGAGCGATAAGGATCTTCTTCAGTTTGTGAACGACCATGTCGTTGTTCTCCAAACCTACAATAACAATCTCATCATCGACAGCACCGCCGTCCAGGAAAAATACGGGATTACGCCGGATCAGGTCGTGGACTACCTCGCGATGGTGGGTGACGCAAGTGATAATGTTCCCGGCGTTCCCGGTATCGGACCCAAAACAGCGGCGCAATTGTTGCAGGAGATGGGGACGCTTGAGGGGGTTTTAGCCGGAACGGATAAGCTCAAGGGGAAGCGCAAGCAAACCCTGGAAGAGAACCGTGACCTCGCTGAAATCAGTAAAAAGCTTGTGCAGGTTCGAACGGACCTCGAAATTCCCCTCGATGTGGCCAGCTACCAACTTGGAGAACCTGACAAGTCGGCGCTACGCGACTTCTACCTCGACAAGGGATTCCTCTCTCTTCTCAAGGATCTTGGCGATGCGCCGAAAAAAGAGGAGAAGGTGGATTACCATCTCGTTGAGGGAAAAACGGCCGTCGAAACTCTTCTCGCAACCCTGTCAAAGAAAAAGGAAATCTCCTTCGATACGGAGACCACAGCAATCGATCCAATGCGCGCGGAACTGGTTGGCATCGGACTCGGCACTCGGCCTGGCGAATCGTGGTACTTGCCCTATAGCGATGAGCTCCAGGCGCCGCTAAAGGCATTTTTTGGCAATTCAAAGATTCAATTTTATGCGCATAACGCGAAGTACGATCTGCAGGTGCTGCACCACCATGGGATGCCGGTGGCGAACATCGGATTCGATACAATGCTGGCGTCGTACCTGCTCAATTCGCACTCTCATCGCCATTCGCTCGATGCTTTGGCGCTAGCTCACTTCTCGAAAGTAAAAATTCCCATCGAGGAGCTGATAGGAAAGAGAAAGAAGCAGATCACAATGCGAGAGGTCGATAAGCAACAGGTGGCGATCTATTGCGGGGAGGATGTCGATTATACGGTCCGCCTCAAGCAGCTTTTCGAGAAGCAATTGAAAACCCGTAAACTGGAAAAGCTCTTTTTCGATCTGGAACTTCCATTGATGCGGATACTGGCCAAAATGGAGCGACGTGGAATCTATCTCGATGCGAGTCAGCTCCATACGATGGGTGAATGGCTGCGAGGCAAGTTAAAGACGCTTGAGGGGAAGATCCACGAGGCAGCTGGGGGGGCTTTTAATGTTAAATCGACCAAGCAGCTGGGTGAGCTGCTCTTTGAGAAGATGGGAATTACGCCTCCAAAGAAGACGAAGACGGGTTACTCGACAAATGCCGATGTTCTGGAACTTCTTGCTGAGGAGCATCCCATAGCCGGACTCGTACTGGAATTCCGTTCGCTAGAAAAGTTGCGCTCGACGTATGTGGAGACTCTACCTGACGCCATCCACCCTGAAACAGGGCGCATACACTGCACATTCAATCAATTCGTTGCGGCAACTGGTCGACTCTCCGCTCAAAATCCAAACCTGCAAAATATTCCGGTGCGCTCCCAAGAGGGGCGTCGCATACGCACAGCGTTTTGTCCGGAAAGACCCAAATGGAGCTACGTGGCAGCCGATTACTCGCAGATCGAGTTGCGTCTGGTCGCTCACTTTAGTGAGGACCCAGAGCTCCTGCGTGCGTTTCAGGAGGGTGAGGATATCCACGCCTTTACCGCCTCGCAGACCTTCAATGTGCCATTGAATGAGGTGACCAAAAAGCAGCGCCACCGCGCTAAGGCGGTCAACTTTGGAATCCTTTATGGCCAGGGGTCCTTTGGTCTCGCTCGCGAGACCGGAATGACCCAGGATGAAGCAAAAGCATTCATCGCAACGTATTTTGAGCGCTACCCACGCGTGCGTGAGTTCATCGAATCGTGTAAGGAACGGTCTAAAAAAACGGGTAAGGCGATTTCGATTACCGGACGCGAACGGCTCATTCCTGATATTGGGAGTGCGAATCCACATATCCGCGCGGGGGCCGAGCGATTGGCCGTCAATACTCCTCTCCAGGGCAGCGCAGCCGACCTCATTAAGATGGCCATGCTAAAAGTCGATAAGGAGATTGATCGACAGCAGCTCAATGGTTTTCTTATTCTTCAAGTTCATGATGAGTTAATTTTTGAAATTCCAGATGGTGAGATCATGGCGTTTGAAATGCTCGCACGAAACGCCATGGAGCAAATTTACCCGCTGAAGGTGCCTCTGGTTGTCGACGTGGCCGTTGGCAAGAATTGGGGAGAGTGTTAAACTTGTTGAAAATTGCGATAACAGGCATCTTGGCCTGTGGAAAATCTTCAGTTACTCAAT
>JBFIDQ010000255.1:0-4219 GCA_041603795.1 Chlamydiales bacterium | reverse complement strand
TTCATACATCTTGGAACCACCACTCTAGAAAATGATACGCGTGGTGGTTATGTAGGTACCGTCGTTGGGGAGCTGCCTGATCTCATTCGCGCCCACCTTCCGCAGCATATGGAAGAAGCAGAAAAGCTCCTGGCTGTGGTTGCCTCTCACGGCTATTTTGGTCCAGTTGGTCTCGACGCCATGATCTACGGCGATTCGCTCCTTCACCCTATTGTGGAACTCAACGCGCGCAAAACCATGAGTCTGGTAGCGCTGCAACTGCAGCAGCGTCACTATCCGGATTGCACGCTCACAATACGTTATGGAAAAGCCGATTCCTCATCGCAAGGGTTACTGCCTGAAAGGCTTGGCACTCAGCACTTCAAACGTCAGCTCTACTTGCAGACAAGCCCCAAGATGGGCTAAGGTTACGCGCCTAAGCGAGGATAGTATGAGCGACGTTTTAAAGATCCGTGGTGGAAAAAGCCTAGAGGGTACTGTCAGGGCAGCTGGCGCAAAAAATTCAATTACCAAACTCTTAGTAGCGTCTCTACTCTCCGACCGCAAATGTACCTTCACTAACGTTCCAAATATTGGCGATGTGGAAATCACGGTGGAGCTCTGTCAAGAAATCGGCAGTGTGGTCGACTGGGATCGTGAGAGCGGTAAGCTTACGATTCAGACGCCGCGATTGAAAACGTCCTATATTCCTCAGCGCTTTTCCGGATCGAATCGCATCCCAATTCTTATGATCGGCGCCCTTTTAGGCCGCACGCGAGAGGATATTATTGTCCCTACGGTAGGAGGGTGTGCCATTGGACAGCGACCCGTCAATTTTCACATTCGTGCACTGGAGAAACTAGGCGCAAGCATTGAACTCCGCGAGATGCGCAAGGAAGGTGCGTACTTCGCTCACGCGCACGACGGACTCAAAGGCAGCATCATCACCCTCGACTACCCGTCCATGGGCGCCACCGAAAACACCATCTTGGCAGCCGTAAGAGCGCCTGGGCTTACTGTCATCAAGAACGCAGCTGTCGAGCCGGAAGTTGTCGATCTCATTCTCTTTCTACAAAAGCTCGGCGCGCATATTTCAATCGACACAGATCGAACCATCCAAATTCAGGGAACCCAACGCTTCTTCGATGTGGAGCATCGGGTGATGCCCGACCGCATTGAGATCGCTTCCTTTGCCATGGCTGCAATCGCTACGCGAGGTCGGGTCTTTGTCGAAGGGGCGTGCCAAGGTGAAATGATCACCCTGCTCAATCGGCTCCGCGAGGTTGGGGGTGGATTCGAAGTAAGAGAGGACGGCATTGAATTTTACTATGACGACGAGCTCCGTGGCGGGATTCACGTTGAAACGGATGTCCACCCCGGGTTCATGACGGACTGGCAACAGCCGTTCGTTGTATTGCTGACGCAAGCAAAAGGGTCCTCCGTAGTACACGAGACCGTCTATGAGAACCGTTTTGGGTACACCGAAGCGCTGCAAGCCATGGGTGCCGATATTGAGCCATTTAGTCAGTGTCTCGGACAAAAACAATGCCGTTTTGCCGGTCACAACTTTACCCACAGCATTATTGTTAAAGGGCCAACTCCTCTAAAAGGTGGGGCTGTAGCCATTCCTGATCTACGCGCTGGCTTTGCCTATGTGATGGCGGCACTCATTGCCGAAGGAGAAAGTACGCTAACAGGAGTGCCCTATCTCACCCGCGGTTATGAAAGCCTCGTGCCGAAGTTGCAGTCACTTGGCGCAGATGTAGAGCTTGTCGCATCCGAGCAAGAAACTTCCACCCTAGAGGCAGTGCCAAAGAAGCTCTCTTCCTTGCTCAATCAGACCAAAGCCCAAAGCGCTTAGGCCCATGGCCTTGTAGCCTGCCCCACCTTCTGCTATACTCGCCGTCAATGAGCTCAATTCCCTGGCGACAGATTCAAAAAAGTAGCAAACGCAACCTTGGCGAGGTATGTGCTCGCCTTCAAATCAATCCCGAACTGCTTCATCAATCACCTTCATTTCCTCTACTGATCCCAGAACGCCTGCTCAACAAGATGGAACGAGGCAACCTCAATGATCCGCTCCTGCGGCAATTTCTCCCCCTACGAGAGGAGCTTGAGACTCTACCGATGTTTGTGGAGGACCCTGTCGGTGACACCGCAGCCCGTGCCGCCCCACGTCTGCTTCATAAATACCATGGGCGAGCGCTTCTTTTGGTCACTTCCGCCTGCGCCATGCACTGCCGCTACTGCTTCCGCCAGCACTTCGACTACGTAACAGAGGGTGGTTACGACGCCGAGCTTGCCTATCTGGCGAAGGACCCCTCAATCTCTGAGGTTATTTTAAGCGGTGGGGACCCACTTTCGCTCTCCGACCAAACCCTAGAGGAGCTGCTACGGGATCTCTCTGGGATCCCACACATACAGCGCATACGTTTTCACTCCCGCTTCCCCGTGGGGATTCCTGAGCGAATCAACGACTCCTTTCTTAAGCTACTGGACAACATACGACCACAGGTGTGGTTTGTGGTTCATATCAATCACCCTCGCGAACTTGACAAAGAGATTATCTCGGCACTGCAAAAGATAGCCAGACTGGGCATTCCCCTGCTCTCTCAAAGCGTCTTGCTAAAAGGAGTGAACGATGACCTAGAGGTTTTAACGGACCTGTGTGAACAGCTCGCAGACGCCGGCATTCTCCCCTACTACCTGCACCAACTCGACAGAGTTGCCGGAGCTACCCATTTTGAAGTAAGCGAAGAGGAAGGCCTCACCCTGGTAGATGCCCTAACAAGTCGCCTTTCAGGCTATGCAGTCCCTCGTTACGTCCGCGAAATTCAGGGCAAGCCCTCTAAAACTCCAGTTACATCCACTTAACTCTACCAAGCCCCATCACCTTCTTAGTAAAACTTACAATACAGACTAAATACTTAAAATTTAAATTTGACAACAAGCGCAAATAATGACATAATAATAGGAGAAAACAAAAGAAAACTTATACATAAACCTGATCAATAGGAAGAAATATGTTTAGATTGATTGTAATTCTAGCAGTATTTTGCACGGCTTCCTCATCGTGGGCCAGCCCTTTGGTTCACCATGAACAGCAAGACCCCACACTTGGAATCCCCTACTTAGCGATACAAGCTGAATCCTTTACCCAAATAACAGATGAAGACACTGATACCATCAACAATGACGAATGGCTTCTTTTTGACGACCCGTTTGCTCACAATGGTGCTGCCACCATTTATGTGGGCCCCAATATTAAACAGGATACATCACTTCCCTCCTACTGGACCACGGAATTTCTTGGCGAACATGAAGCCTACGTGTCTTTCGATGTCATTTTTAACACCCCTGGCTCCTACAAATTAGCCACACGAGTTCGAGCAGGAGGGTTTTATGATGCTCCACGACCAAATGGTCAGTCAGACAGTATGTGGCTCCCATCCCACCCTTTCGGGGCAGGAAACCTTTCCTTGGATAGCACACCTAATACTACAGCATTTCTAGGCGGCTGGCCAAACAAGGAACTCTTTAACTGGACAAAGTTCTCGAACTACACCCTCGTTGTTGACTCAACGCATATCGGAAATCCTATGACCTTACATATTGGAGGGCGTGAAAAAGGAGCAGTTCTAGATGCCCTAGTTTTCGCTCCAACGGTTCTAAGCGACGAGAACTTGGACCACCTACTGGACACAGCCTTTCCAGCTTTTTTTCGCGAAGGAGAGGACTATGATCGCATCCAAAACAACGGAGGCAATAGCTGGTCGGAGCCAACCTCCCCGAATACAGGCTCTTTTTCGTTCTTCACCGGAGATTCTTGGATGGAGATTAGCAATAGCGACTCAGCCAATCCCGATGCTTCGCTCGAATACGATATTGTGATCAACACGCCCGGGCTTTACCAACTCGACACTCGGGTCGGAGGAGTTGATGCGGACCTTTCTCTCTTAACTGCGTCCATTGATGGAGTTGATTTACTGAGTGGAAATGCCCTTTCCGGACTGCAGGTTTCATCATCAGCCCTTTGGGAATGGCTTGACGCAGGTCTATGGGCCATCCAAACGCCGGGCACCTACACGGTACGCTTAAACTCTTCCGATAGCGGAGTCAGTGTGGACTCTCTTCGCCTCAATTTTTATTCAGCGCTAATTTCCGTGAATACGCCCGAACCAAGTTCATTTATGCTCCTTGGCAGCTGCCTTGTGGCGGTTCGCATTGCCAAGCAACGCAG
>JBFIDQ010000254.1:0-4229 GCA_041603795.1 Chlamydiales bacterium | reverse complement strand
GCTATCGCTCGTTGCACGGGGCTAGCATATGTCGTGGCTACCGCCACGTGGAATTCGGTCGCTGCAAAATTCCGCCAAAAATACTTATAATTCCTTTGGAAATGAACCAGGCACCCGCGTTGCGGACTACCATTTGTTAGGTCCGAAAAATGGGGCCAATACCTGCTGCTACTAAACTCTGGACAGAAAGTTGCGGTCGATTCATAGTGACGCGTTCATATTTAACCAAGGAGAAAAATATGGATGAGTTAGACGAAGTTAGACTACACAACACTCAAGAAGCATTTGACAGGAACCAGCCGCAAGAAGCGCAGTCCAACGGGCGCTGTTGGAAGAAGCTACCGGCATGCAAAACTACTCCGGAGTGCAGGTTAATCTCCACACTTGCGCTCAGCGTGATCGTTCTTGTCGGCGGCATGGTGGGAGGCCTGGCAACCATACCGGCGTATCAAATCAACACACCTGGAAATCAATGCTGCCTAAAGGAGCGAGATCCACTCTGGATAGAAAACGAAGGATGTTTCTGGACCCCCGAGCCAGACTGCAACAGTACCTATATATCCCCCCAATGGGCCCCAGAAACCGTCAATCAGGTGTGGCAGAGCCGGTGCATCGACTTCTGCCCTGGTGATTCTGACTACGACGCCTTGCAGCTTTTAACCTTAGTTGGAGGAGTCGTCGGAGGGGTCGCATTAATGGCTTTCGCCCCTCTGTGCATCGATGGGAGCCAATAGCACCATCTTACCAGCCAAAGTAGACTTGGACTTCCTGCTCCTATCGTCTAGCGACGTAGGAGCTTCTCTCAGCTCTTGGTTGCTTATGCAGTCACCTAGAGTGAGCCTCCGCCAGGCTTTAGCCGTGGGGAGGCTCAGGCAGTTTAATACTGCCAATTAAAAACCCCAGCGAGTTGGTCGAATGCAGCAACGGCAGCCTCTTCGCTATCCGCATTGTTTTCGACAGTCACGAGGCTAGAGGGTGTGATCGCATATGCCGTGTGATAAAACACAGGCTTATTCGCCATCTCATATTTTACTTTTCGAACGCAGCGAAAACAAAGTTTTCCCTGCACTTCCATCCACTCACTAGTTACAACTTCCCCAAATCGCTGTTCTACGTAGGATTCCAAAAATTCCGCAGTGATTTGATCAACGCTTATGTCTTTCACTTCGCCATTTACCCAAAACGAAGCCGTCTGGCGCTGTTCCTCAATTTCAGCAAACATGCATTCCCCTTCGTTGGGAGAAGTCAAGTAGAAGCCGAAGGTGACGTCTTTTGGCATCTGCAGATTTGCTCCATAGCCATCCTGACCAAGCCGACAACTTAACCAAGGGGTCTGTATGGATACGCAATTTGGAGAAAGCACCTCTTTCAGGCCTACGGGCCGCCAAAGTACATTCAAAGTGTCTTGAAGATCTTGCGCGGTTTTCTCGTTATATTCCGTCAGCTCATCTACGCTGAGGGAAAGGCAAGACTTATATCCATCTGGGTAGTAACTGCGACCCACATTAAATGCGGAACCATAGACGAACCGCTTACATCCTATATCAAAAAGAGGAAGGCCATCGTCGTCTTCAACCTCATAGAAAGACACTGAAAGAGCCTCTCTCTCGCCAAACTTCTCCCAAAAACTTTTTGTGACAGTTCTATCGAAGCTTTCAAGGGAAGAAATCTCCGCCTTCTCCTGATCTTCGTGGAAAGTTAATCTCTTGGGCGAAAATTCTGGCTGAGTCCAGTGTCGGACTGAAATTAGAGAAAAGTAAGAAAGAGGTTCGCCCCAGTAGTCGGTTCGACTGACATCTTTAAGATGCAGATCACAATTAAAGCTGCAGCCAAATCTGATATTACTTGATTCACAAAGCGCGGCTTCTCCCTCATGAAACTTCTGCGGTTGGCACGTATCCACGACACGAAGCGACCAGGTTTGAAAAACAATAGGATCTGCCCAGCAACAGGCACAGGAAAGCAGCAAAGCTGCAATGATTTTAAATGGCATAGATCACTCATGGTTGAATTTGTAAGTCCGTGATTATAAGCTCCTAATGCTTTTCGATCCACCGCATCCTGGGGGCGGATGAGCCTTTACAGTTTTGCGGCTTCTTTGCCTAAGTTCTCATTTGGCCATTTTTGTCAGAAATCTCCCTCCCTTAAATGCCTTAGACACAAAACTTTTTTTGATATATATCATCCATTGAAAGACCAATCCCTGTGAGGAACAAATGATTGAAGCTTGGCTAGAGACTGCCGTTGGTGTCGTATGGAATTATCCCGTTGTAGGACTCTGCCTCTTTTCCGGAGTCTTTTTCACCCTGCGATTAGCATTTGTCCAGCTGCGCTGCCTGCCTCACGCCTTGGCCTTAATTTCAGGCAAGTATGACAATCCAGAGGAAGAAGGGCACATCACCCACTTTCAAGCGCTCTCTGCCGCTCTTTCTGGCACCATCGGATTGGGAAACATTGCTGGCGTCGCCATTGCCATTGCCATGGGCGGACCCGGAGCTGTCTTTTGGATGTGGATCATCGCCTTTTTTGGGATGGCCACGAAATACGCCGAATGCGCCTTGGGTACGCTTTATCGTGAAAAAGATCCGATCACTGGCAAGCTGCATGGCGGTCCCATGCATTACATCACCAAAGGTTTGGGAGAGAAGTGGCGGCCCGTTGCCATCTTTTTTGCCATCTGCTGCGCCATTGGTTCCCTTGGCTTCGCCAACATGTTTCAGGCCAACCAAGTTTCCTATGCCCTTGATCGCTACTACCACATCCCCGACTGGGTAACCGGTATTGTTCTCGCCATGCTGGTCGGACTCACCATCCTAGGCGGAATCAAACGCATCGGTAAGGTTGCCTCAAAAATCGTTCCCACGATGTGCGGGATCTATCTCCTCAGCGCCCTCTACATCTGCCTCATCAACATCGAGCTCATTCCTTATGCGCACATGACCATTTTGCGCGATGCCTTTAGCGGACAAGCTGCTACTGGTGGAGTCATCGGCACAGTGATCCTTATTGGCGTTCGTAGAGCAGTCTTCTCTAACGAAGCCGGACTCGGATCAGCTCCTATCGCCCACGCCGCAGTAAAAACCAACTATCCCATCCGCGAAGGCGTTGTCGCCTCCCTCGGACCTCTAATCGACACCATTGTGGTCTGCACAGCGACCGCTATGGTCATTATACTGAGCGGCAACTACGGTACCGAGCGATACGAAGCGACGGCAAGCACTCCTGTCACCACCGAAAAAAATTCCGACTACCTCATGACCGGTGGATGGACACTCAAGGGCGATAACGTGCCTGTCGACACGGACCTACTTCGCGACTTCCATGAAGGCGACCACGCACTCTCGTATACGAGCAGTCGCCTCGGCGGCAGCGTCCTTGCCCCCGCCATTACTCTAACCAAGCGCGGCAAAAACGGTCTATCTAAAGGCAGCTTAAAGGAGAACGGGACGCCGGTATCTGACGGTATGCGTTTCTCCTGCTACCACGAAGGAACTGAGGGGCACACCGTCCAAGTTCTCGATAACAAAGGCGGCGTCATTTCCCACCTTGCTGTTAACGAAAAAGGTGCTGAAGCCGAGCTCATGAGCATCACACCTTGTGTCGGAAACGGCACCTGGCATAGTCACGTGGTCAGCTTTACCCCCGCCTTTATCGAAAGCGTGAAGGAAGATCCAGCCGTGTATGGTGCAGCGCGTCTGCGCTTTTCCGCAGAGGCGGAGTCAGGCAGCTGGTATGTCGACCGCCTACAAGCCGTGCGTTCGCTCACAGGAATTGCCCTCACCACTTCTGCCTTTGACAGCTTCATGACCGGCTGGGCCGGGATTCTTATGAGTGTCGGAGTCGTTTTCTTCTGCTACAGCACCATGATCACCTGGTCCTACTACGGACAGACCTCTCTACAGTTTGTCTTCGGTGAGCGAATCGTGATGCCCTTCAAACTGCTGTTTACCGTCGTCACCTTTTTCGGGTGTGTGGTCAAGCTTAGTGTCATTCTCAACTTTGCTGATCTCATGACGGGACTTATGGTCATCCCCAATACAATTGCTATATTAATGCTATCGCCTGTCGTGGTAAAGGAGACCAAGCGCTATTTCGCCTCTTTAAAGGCGGGTGAATTTGAGCCGACACAAAGTGTCTCTTCCGCCCAAGTGAGCAAAAGCGAGGTCTAGTGCCCCGTCAAGCTCTTAAATTAGGATTGGAGCGCGCCAAAGCCCCGTGGTTGAACGATC
>JBFIDQ010000253.1:0-4232 GCA_041603795.1 Chlamydiales bacterium | reverse complement strand
GTCGCTATAGGTCTCGCCGCAGATGAGGTGGTCCACAAATGGAACACCAACGATCGTTCCAACCCACGTGGTGTGGTTCCAGCCACCGAGCACATAGCCGATGAGGCCAATGACATCGCGTTGTGACACAAAGTTTGTGGCGCCAATCAATCCATCGGGTGGAATTATTTTAGGAGAACCAAAGGTGGTGACCGAGATCATCGCTTTTTCCTCCGCACTCATTAGTTTGAGAGCTCCGTAGGTATCGGATCCGCCCAAACTATGAGCGTAATGGATGATTTTTCCGCCACCGTTTACTCCGCCCATTTCTTCTATAAGCTGTCCCCATGATCGCGCCAAATGCTCAGCGGTTAGGGTAACGATGCCGAATCGACTCGATAGCGCGCCAAGGAAATCCCATGTAAATCCGTCAGTTGAATTGTGATGGTAGTGGACGTTGACGCCCCCATGGAAGTTGGAAATCATCTGCGCAGTAGAGATGCACATATTTTTTCCATTGAGAATTCCATTGATATGCGTTACCCGAACCTTGTCGTTTACCTCGCCGTATCCAACGGCCCCACAGTGATTCTCTTCTTGCAGACATCCAGTAAAGACAAAATAGGATTCGGGTAGAAATGGATTGTCTTTGATATCGGACATAAAGTGGTCGAAGCCGAGCAGTTCGTAGAGCTCGATTACCTGCTTGACGATTGCTTGTCCAGATGCGCGCGCAATCGTGCGCCCGATGATGTAAATGCCTTGCGCGACGCTCTGTAGGGGGGGGAGAGAGAAGAGAAAGGAGTGATTTTCCTGGTTAAGATCGACGTCCAGTAGGTTGCCCTCTTGGTCGTAGGAGTAGGTTATGGAGAAGGATTCGATTCCATTGTCCAAAGGGAATCCGTCGTCATCGATGATCAGAGGAACTACGCTTACTTCACTAAAATCTGCCCAGAAGGTCTCGAGGACATAGCCCTCCCCATACTCGTATGTTTGACAAAGGAAGGGAGTGTCATCGTCATCTGCGAGCCACCGCGAGAGGACGCGCTCATGGGAGTCGCGGATGACCCGCTCTTCCGCCTGTAGTTGGTGATTCCAACAGCAGAGGGTGAGCATGAGGATTAAGAATAATTTATGGTTGAAAAAGTTCATGATGCTGGAAGGGAGCCTATGACGTAATAGACAATTTTAGTACAAGTAGGGAAAAAAAGGAAGTTATGAACATCGTCATCGTAGGGGCCGGAGCGATCGGCTCGTACATTGCCAAATTGCTGACGAAGGAAGAAAATAATGTAATCTTGGTGGATTCAGATGAGGGCCGCTTGGAAACACTTTCTCGCGATCTCGATCTTATGACTCGAGTGGGTTCAGGCACGGATTGGCAGTTGCTCGATGATCTTATGGAGCTCTCTCCGCAGCTCTTGCTTGCCATGACTAGCAATGACGAGACGAATCTCGTCTGCTGTTCTGTAGCTAAAAATTTAGGTTATCCGGAGACGGTGGCGCGGGTTCATGATGAACGATATTTCAATCGGACTCGACTCGACTTTGAGCGTATTTTTGCCGTCGACCACCTTGTCGGTCCGGAACTTCTTGTCGCTCACGACATCGTGAAAACAATAACTTCCCCAGGTTCCGTCAACATCGAAATATTTGCTCACGGGGCGGCGCAAATGCGAACCTTGCGAGTGCCCGAAAAATGGCGTCTAAAGGAGAAAAAACTGCACGAATTGGGTTTGCCGGAAGGAACCATGGTGGGTTTGATTCATCGCCAAACCGACGGACATGTAAAAACTATTTTTCCTCACGGGTCTGATTCCATTCTACCAAAGGACGAGGTGACTTTCATCGGAGAAACGGAGGTGGTTTCTGACATCCACCGCTTTCTCGGTATTACTCCGACGATTGCGGAGTCCGTGGTTGTCGTTGGGGGGACTCTAACGGGAATTAACTTGGCGCGGCTTTTGGAGCGACAGGGAATGAGCGTGCGGGTGATTGATCGCGATTACGACCGCTGTGTACAACTCAACAAGAAGTTGCCGAGCAGCACGATTGTGCATCATGACGCAGCCGACCTCGACTTTTTGAAGGGTGAGAGGGTGGCGCAGAGCGGTTTTTTTGTCACTTGCACGCATGATGATCAAGCGAACCTGTTGATTGCTCTCTTAGCAAAGCAGGCGGGGTGTAAAGAGGTGATCGCGGTTATTTCTGATACCCAATACATTCCTATTGTGAGAGAGCTCGGGATTAGTCACGTCCTCTCCCCTCGAGTTAGCGCAGCAAATAGGGTACTCTCGTACGCACGTTCGCAGGCAGTAGCCTCAATGGTCTCTCTCTACGAAGGCCAGGCGGAAATCTTGGAGGTAAAGGTCTCTTTGGATTCGCGATTTGTTGGGATACCCATAGCGGAACTTGGACCGCAGATGCCGGATGATTTCCTGATTGCTTTGGTTCAGAATCGAGGACGCATTATGATTGCAAATGGCAATCGAGTTCTTTCACCGGGAGATACCATGGTCGTCATTACAGCACCTCGACACATTCAAGAGTTTAGCAAGGTCTTTTAGGGCATATGTTTTATCGAGAGATCATCAGAACCCTTGGAAGCTACCTCGTCTGCTTAGCAGCGGCACTCTGCGTTCCCTTCGCTGTGGCGGCATATTATCAGTTCGCTGACCCCGCCTCCCATCCACAACCGCACAGCACGTTCGCTTTCGCGGCGACGATAATGATCTGCCTTGCATTGGCCGTGATTTTTCGGGTCGTGGGAAAAAAGACAGTCGGGCGCCTCTATCGCCGAGAGGGATTGGCTGTGGTGGTGGTGATTTGGTTCCTCACCGGGATCATTGGCGGTCTCCCTTTTTATCTTTCTGGGACATTAAAAAATCCCGTCGATGCCTACTTTGAGGCGATGTCCGGATTGACCACTACCGGCGCCTCAGTGATGTGTCCCAAGCAGTATGATGAAGTGACCGGTGATGAGATACCGATTCAAAAAACCGTTTCTGAGACCTATGACATTACCTATACCTACGATGGAACCATCGAGCCGGTGCGCGATCTCTTAACGGGAGAGGTGCTGTACGAGGGTGTGGAGGCGGTTGGACGAGGAGTCCTTTTTTGGCGCAGCTTTCTCCAGTGGCTCGGCGGAATGGGAATCGTCGTCCTTTTCGTCGCTATTCTTCCCGCGCTGGGTGTTGGTGGACGTATGCTCTTCCAAGCGGAGGTTCCTGGACCCACCCAAGATGCGATGACACCACGCATTAAGGAGACCGCTTCTTTGCTTTGGAAGCTCTACCTGGGCTTTACCTTTCTTGAGATCGCTTTTTTGCTTGAAGTCAATCCAAGAATCGGCTGGTTCGATGCGACAACTATTACTTTCTCCAACCTCTCCACCGGCGGGTTTTCGGTTCGCAACGCAAGCATAAGTGCGTACAATAGTCCCGCAATGGAGTGGGTGATCATCATCTTTATGCTGATTGGTAGCATCAATTTCGCTCTCTACTTTCACTGTCTGCGTGGAAAGTTTTACCGCCTCAATGAACCCGAGTTTCTTACTTATGGCCTTCTCTTGTTTGTCGGGTGTTCGTTAATGGTGTGGCGCATTTACGGCGTGGAAGGAACCCTTCTCACCGGGGATCAGAAGCTTTTTGTCGGAGCAGAAGCCGTGAGGACGGGTATTTTTCACCTCGTTTCGGCTATGACCTCCACTGGATTTGCGACGGCCGATTTCGATAAGTGGCCGTACGTTCCTCAAGCGCTTCTGTTGATTGTTATGTTCATCGGGGGGATGTCCGGTTCGACCGGAGGTGGGATAAAAATTGTTCGTCACCTTATGTGTTTTCGCATTGTGCAGAATAAAGTGGAGTCGATTTTCTATCCCGAAAGGGCGCGTAGTCTTCGAATCGGACAAAGTGTTGTGGGGCAGGACGCGGCGATTACCGTGCTGTGTTTCTTCCTTACCGTCATCGCCCTCTCCGTCCTGGGAACGCTGCTGCTTGCTCTTGACGGAGTAGATCTGGAGACGGCGCTCTCCATCAACGCTTGCATGATCAATAACGTCGGCATCGCCTTCCGTGCGGCCGGTCCTACTGGAAGTTTTGCCTTTCTCTCTTCCTTTGGGAAGATCCTTGCAACGACCTGGATGGTACTCGGCCGCTTGGAGTTCTTCGCTGTTCTCGTGATCCTAATACCAGGGTTCTGGCGGAAGAGTTAACCGACAACTCTCACCCATGATGATATGCACCCTCAGC
>JBFIDQ010000252.1:0-4240 GCA_041603795.1 Chlamydiales bacterium | reverse complement strand
TATCACTCGCAGATACGGAGATAGCATATTTTATGATGCACCAGAAAAATGGGAACAGAAGTGTCAGGAAAATTGTTTTGAGAGAGGGCGCGTTATCCTAAGAATGTCACACCCCAGCTTTGGCGCGCTCCAATCCTAATTTAAGAGCTTAACTGAGTACTAGCTGCTTAAAATAAGTCTTTTTTGCTAAATCATAAAGGTGACCAATCTCCCATTTAAAGCAACGTTCTCTTGATAGGAGTGGTATTAATAATTTGAAAGCAGACAAAAAGAGATCCCTCACAAATCGGTAATTTGTTAGCTTTAGTTTTAGTGTTTTTTTTTCACATTGGTTTGAGAAAGCGAGTCGAGATTGAAGCGAAGCGCCACAAATAAAGGAGGAGGAGATGGATCACCAATCGCAACAGTTTCGCGCATGGCACACACTCGATTTACCGTCGCTGGAACAGACATTGAATGCAACATCTCACGGTCTGAGCGGAGCTGAAGCAGCAGAGCGTCTTGAGAAACTTGGACCAAATGTTTTACCGCGTACAACGCCACCGGCCTGGTGGCAGATCGTATTGCGTCAATTTTGCAGTCCGTTGATTTACATTCTCGGCATTGCTGCATTGGTGTCAGCTGCGATTGGAGAGCCAACCGACGCCGCGTTTATCGCAGCCGTGCTCGGCATAAATGCTCTGATCGGCGGTTACCAGGAGTGGCGTGCTGAGAAGAGCACTCAAGCTTTACAGAAACTGCTACAAATCCGCGCCACCGTCATTCGAGATGGCGAAGTCTTTGAAGTAGATGCTGAGAATATCGTCCCCGGTGATACCGTCTGTCTAGAGTCCGGGAATCGTATTCCGGCTGACTTGCGATTATTTTCCGCTCACGGCCTCGAAATCGACGAGTCACTCTTGACGGGCGAATCGCTGGCTGTTTCAAAAGACCCTGCGTGGAGTGGAGGCGAGCCAACACCTGTTGGCGACCGACGAAATATGACATTTGCGGGATCTATCGTTGTCCGCGGACGTGCCCAAGGCATAGTGGTGGCAACCGGCTCGGCGACGCATGTCGGCCAGTTGGCATTAGATGTCATGAGCTCGGCCGGCGGAAAGCCGCCGCTGATCGAGCGTTTGGAACGTTTCACACACGCCGTGGCTGCAGCGGTTTTGGTCTCTGCCTGCGCGATGGCTATGCTCGGCGTTGTGCTTCATAACCACAGCGTTCACGAAATGTTTCTTTTCGCAGTCGCCTTGGCCGTGTCCGCCATTCCGGAAGGACTGCCGGTCGCTTTGACGGTTGCCTTAGCTATCGGGACTGCGCGGATGGCCAGGCGCGGTGTGATTGTTCGGCGACTTGCCGCCGTGGAGGGGCTAGGAAGCTGCACACTGATCGCGAGCGACAAGACAGGTACACTGACCTGCAACGAATTGACGGTTCACGAAATTCAACTTCCGACCGGGGAGCGATTCGAAGTTAGTGGCGAGGGGTTCGTCCCGGAAGGTGAGGTCTCGCATAATGGGCAGGCGATCGGCTCAGGCAGCCACCCGATGCTCGACAGTCTCGCGAGCGTCGCCGTCTTGTGCAATGAAGCAGACCTGCATCGCCATAACGGCGAATGGACTTGGCGCGGTGATGCCGTTGATCTCGCCTTACTCGCCATGGCGCACAAGCTTGGCCGAACTCGCGAAGCCAGCTTGTCGAGCCATCCGCAAGTAAATGAGATCCCATTTGAGCCTGAGCGACAGTTCGCCGCAACGTATCATCAGGCCGACGGAGCCGCAGATGTGTTCGTGAAGGGTGCGCCAGAGAGGGTGTTGGAAATGTGTGATTTGAGTGCTGGATCCGACCAGACCGATTCGGCGCACAAGGTCAGCGAAATGCTCCAACTCGCCGAGTCCATGGGGAGGCAAGGATACCGCGTATTGGCACTGGCCAAGGGATCTGCGCCGAGCAAACTCGATCCGGCGCAAGCAGCCCCAGAGCCTTCGCGCCTGACGTTTTTGGGGTTTGTGGGAATGATCGATCCTTTGCGACCAGGAGTCCGTGAGGCGATAAGTGCGTGCCACAAGGCGGGAATCAGCACTTGCATGATTACGGGCGATCATCCGGTGACTGCGCTTGCTATTTCTCGGGACCTTGGTCTGGCAAATGAACCTCATCAGGTTGTCAGCGGCAGCGAACTTGCAAAGATGTCACCGACTGAGATGGGTCAAGTGGTCAAGAGAGCCCGTGTTTTTGCACGCGTTGCGCCTCATCAGAAGCTAGAACTAGTGAATGCAGCACGTCGAGTGGGTTACTTCGTTGCTGTAACCGGTGATGGGGTCAACGACGCTCCGGCTCTCCGCGCTGCCAACATCGGTGTGGCGATGGGTAAGTCAGGAACTGATGTGGCGCGCGAAGCCGCGGAACTAGTTATTAGTGATGATAATTTCGCCACTATTGTCGCGGGCATTGAAGAGGGACGAGTGGCA
Organism: Chlamydiales bacterium; assembly: GCA_041603795.1. Taxonomy (GTDB): domain Bacteria; phylum Chlamydiota; class Chlamydiia; order Chlamydiales; family JBFIDQ01; genus JBFIDQ01. The sequence goes on along the minus strand of JBFIDQ010000252.1, from coordinate 1,781 downwards.
TACGACAACGTTCGGAAGGTGATCTATCTGCTGATCTCAACTGGAGCTGCCGAAATCGTTCTTGTCGGCCTGGCACTGATAGCGGGTCTGCCACTTCCACTTTTGCCCGTACAGCTACTTTGGTTAAACCTGGTCACTAACGGCATTCAAGACGTAGCTCTAGCATTCGAACCGAGTGAAGGAGATGTGCTTGCCCGGGCACCCAGGCGGACATCAGAACGTATTTTCAATCGTTTGATGATCGAACGAACCACCGTTGCGGCATTGGTCGTCGGGGTAATAGGATTTGGCGCATTTTGGTGGATGCTACGAGCTGGGTGGACAGAAGAGAGTGCACGCAACGTTCTTTTGTTGCTTATGGTTTTATTCGAAAATGTTCACATTGGGAACTGCCGCTCTGAGACGAAATCTGCGCTGAGATTGTCGCCCTTCCGTAGCCCAATTTTGCTCGGCGGCGCGCTGACCGCATTGTTGCTTCATCTCACCATAATGTTTGTGCCCTTAGGACAAAAAGTCCTGCATGTTGAACCCGTGAGTCTGACGATGCTGGTCGGTTTGTTGGCGCTGGCATTAAGCGTGTTCGTTGCATTGGAAATTCATAAATGGACTTGGGCTATGCGTGAGCAGCGCAAGCCCGCGTCAAAAAGTACTTTTAGGCCATAAGTCCTTCTCAACGAGCACGATTTACACTCAGGCTACCGGAAAACTCAAAAAAGAGGCTTACGACAAGGCGTTTGGCAAAGGTCTGTAGCGCAGCAGCTGATATGAGTGCTCAAACTCTAGTGACCGTGCTCTCCAGCCGCACCAGCCAGTTGTTGATCACCTCAATGACGTGGTGCAGTTCCAACGGAAGTGAGTGTTCCCTAGGAAGACCGCGGAGATGAGCCGCCCAAAACCGTTGGAGCGTTGCTATTTCTTCGGGCGCAAACTGGATCGGAAAATCCTGGCAGGTCACCCGGTGATCAAAAACCATTGAAATAACTCGAGCTGTGCCGGGAAGGTCAAGAAGATCCGACTGGATCAGAAGGTATAGATCGTGGAAATCTTTCATCCGGCAGTTGTCCGCCCCCCGACAGACAACCGTCTCTAGCTTTTCAGCGAAAATGAACTCTTTGGGGTAGCAGGAGAGCTCCTACTTTTCCCTTAGTCAAGGGGATCGTTATGGTATCAGGAGTGATCACATCGCCAAAACCTAAATCTAGGTGAACCTGAAAACGCGTTTTCCCAAAGCGAGACCACATCTTCGCTCTTACTCCGGGGTATTTCATGTGTGGATGCGAAAGATTCCCCACTAGTAAATCGGTAAAATGAAAACCATCATCCACAGGCATCTCAATCACATCGGTAAGAACCTTCTCCAAGACAGTGGTTTCATTGCTCAGCCGTTGCACAAGGAAATCTAGATCTTGCGTATGGCGGGTGAACTACTCGCTCCCTTAAATGGCAGATCACTTTTAATTGAATCGAATTTAGGCTCATCATAAGATTGTGAGCAGGCCGTGAGCATGGCTAAAAAGACGGCGTAGATCGGGTAGGTTTTTTTCATAGGGATTTTCCAAGTAGGTGCTTCATGGCGTCTGATAAACCTTAACATATCAAAAGCGAGAGTGCTAACGTTAGAGCTTTTCTGTAAGATTTTTTGGCATGGTTCAAAATAGGGTAGCAAATCATGCTGCCTAAAAACGTAAACATGGAAACACAAAGGACATAGCAATTGAATCTTCAGTTATGTTGGTTTTGGCAAACAAAAACAAACTGGAGCCAACGCTATGTCCAACGAC
>JBFIDQ010000251.1:0-4288 GCA_041603795.1 Chlamydiales bacterium | reverse complement strand
TCATCAGCTCAAACTAAAGTGTCTCTACTATCAAGTTCTGACTGGTAAAATCGCCCTGTCACTCGAGGGCCATTTCGAAACTGCGGATGGATTCGGCATCTTCGCCGTTCTTGAATGGCGAAATCTGGTTGATTTTACGCGAAGAAAGAGCCTTTTACCCTGTCGTTTCAACACGCCAATAGTTTTATCACCGGTCACAGGGTCCCAGGGCTGGCTCCGGTCATTTGAGTGGGCTAGAACATGAAAAGATCCTCCTCCCTAATCCATGAGGGGGAGCGAGCATCCAAGAAATTTAGGCGCGAGGAGGCGGGATCAGCTGTAGGAGTGCGAGTTCGCCCAAATCGCCATTGATCCTACAACAAAGGCAAAGACCCAACGTAGAGGGGATAACCACGCCGCCAACAACAAAGAGGCTCCGTGCAATATATTCTGAGAAATTAGCCCCATCCCAACAAATCCCCTTGCATCTATCCTTGAGTGTCTTATTCGGACAGTCTTCGTGTAAGGAATCACTTTCCCACCAACAATCCCTAGTTTCGTCACCCCACGAATCTACCTTCCATTCCTCTGCACAACACCAGCCTTCCTGAACCGTTTCGCTTGCCTCCGGCCTAAAGAGCAAATAACCTACTCCAGAGGCGACTCCGAAGCATAAAGTCATACCTACAATTGCTGCGATTAGCCGACCGCATGGGGTCTTCGAACAACCTTTAGTTGCAGTCCAGCACCGTCCCATAGCGGACACGGGTACGGGGTCTGCTGCAGGGGGATTGCCGTTTCTTAAATGGACAGTAACTACTGCCCTGTCGTTCGTCTGAGTGGTCATTCATTACCCTTTTTGCCAAATATGATGTCGCTTTCTGCCAAGAAAACATATGGCAACTGAGTTATTTGTGGCAACGTAAAACTGAGAGTTTGTCACGGCGCGCTCACGGCCCTGACCTTGTCCAATTGAAGCCCCCTGCACAGCTGGGCGGCATTATCTTCATCCAGCGATTCGGATCGACGCTCAATGTTCATCCGTACTTTCACAGCTGCGTGATGGATGGCCACTTTCACAAGACAGCATAGGCCTCCGCCCGGTAGGTGCGGTGCCCTTTGGTGGTATTAGTTGGATCTATTTGCTGAAGGTCTTCAGATTTTTTGCGGCTACTTTGTCGTCTGGGTTCCACTCGAGGGCCATTTCGAAACTGCGGATGGATTCGGCATCTTCGCCGTTCTTGAACAAAAGTACGCCGATATTGGTGTAGACGCCACTTTCCTCAGGACTGATTGGAAAAAAGTTTGCACGTGCCATCAAAAGCAGATCCGTTGGAGTGTCCCTTTTGAGCAATTCGTGGTGATGCTCGTGGAGGAAAATGGGATCGCCTCGGCCCTTGCGACAAAGGGGAACGATTTGCTCCGGTTTACATCCATTTTGCTCGCGCCAGTAGTGGATGGGTTCACACTTGGAAAATGAATCGTGAAGCTTTTTTGCTGGCCAGCTGGAGGCTTGTATGACGAAAAGCGGATCCGGGTTTTTGGTCAGTAGCGTCTTGCCGCCTGTTCTCTTGGCATATTCGCGAATGGCGAGGAGGTCGACAGGCATGGAAAAGCTGCCGTGCCAGTCGATATCAGGCTCCCACTCTTCCACCTGCTTTTGCGTGGCTACGCCTTGGTCGCCGCTGATGAGAAGAAGCGAATCGGTGAGGGCTCGGAGTCTGTTGATCACGGTAAACGCGCCAGTGGGGAGAAGAAACGTTGCCTTGCGATACTTTTTGGCGTACCAGTCGAGTACTTCCCCCGTCGTCCCAGTGTAAGGATTATTACATGGCTCATAGCTATAAGTGACTTGCCGTGATGGCGAGAGCTCTACGAGTCCCTGCAAAAGGGTCCCGTTTTCCACTCGAAAGCGGTCCTGTTGGATTGTATCGAAGAGATAATTTGCGACCACGGCCAAGGGGCCTCCCTCGTATCCGGGAATGGCCTCGTCGGTTAACGGATTGTACTGCGAAAATTGGATCGGCAGGTCGAGCATCATGGGGTGGGAAGCAAGACGCTCGAGATTGCTCTCGACCATGTCGGTGGCGATGTAGTGAAAGCGATCGCCAAGCAGTTTCTGTAGCTCTCTCACGCAGAGATAGTCGAATCGCCCACTGCCGCACCCAAGGCTTACCACGGAAATCTTTCGATTTCCAGCCCATTTGGCGACACACTCGGCATATTGCGAGGCAATGAGGGGCATGCTGGTGATGTAGAAGGGCACTCCCTTTTTCGACCAAGCCTCTGGACCAAAGGAGTGGTACGTTTCGTCTTGCAGCTGCCAAAGGGGGGAGTCTCGTAAGGGAACGCTCATAGGGCCAGTTTACAGAAAACCCGAACTGAATGCTACATCAGCAGTTCCCGCTGGAATATACCCAGTTGATTATTAGAAGAATAGAATGCACATCCTCGTAGATATTGCGGCGAAAATGACGAATACGTGCCTGAGCCCGCCGGCTCAGGCACGTGTAATTCCAGAAGGAAAGGCTGGTGCTATACACTCAACTTTCGCGCAGCACCGCCTCTGCTATTCAGCAGAGGCATTCGTTTCACAATAGACCCCGGCCCTTTCCCGCTCTCTTGGGCCAAGGCACGCGTCCCATGCTGAACCGACGTTAGAGTATGGTGCAGCCAAATTCCTTTCTATCTGAGTATTTCCCTAAGTTTTGGTTCCATATCTCCACACAAGCATTGAATTTTTCATTTTGAATCGCGACATAGCCAAGTTCATTTAGCCGCGCGCAAAAACTGGAACGGTAGACTTCCGAACTTTTCCGTTTGAAGGAAGTTTTATCCGGCTGTCGGCAGTGGTAGGTAATCCATGGTCTAGACGGATCGTCGGACAATTGATCTGTTATTCTCTTCTCTACTAGAAAAACTTCAGATTTCACGTATTCTGCAATATGTTGTTGTTGTCTCTGCTCCAGAGCCTGTACGGAGGTGATCGCCCTCTCAAAAACCTTTGAGGCTTGGCATTCCTGTAGCCGAACTGGTTCGGCTGCTGCTAATTTTACACTCGGAAGCTCTAATTCCACCTTTTGGTATTGGGTGTCATTCGGTGGGCCAAAGCCAGATCTTATCATGTTGAAACCTTTAGTTTGTTCACTTGCGATGTAGAGCTATAGATCACTTGTCTTTTTTTTGACAATTATGAGTTTTATTTTAATTTGCTAATGTATTTGGCCGCCTAAAATCAAGAGGTGTGTCTGGATCGAAATCAGCTTGGAAAAGATCAGCTGAAAAATCAAAGTCCATGGCCGCGCGGGATATAACGAAATCTCAAGCAAGCACATCAAGCGCTACGTTGGATTTCGCTCGGGGTATAGTTTTGCGCTAATTTGTGTGAACAAGTACCCTTCCTGGGAAGATAGAGGGTGAGAAATGAGTAAAAAAGTGTTGATAACGGTTGGTGGCACGGGAGGGCACGTGTTTCCCGCTTTGGCGCTGGCTGACCAACTGCAGAAGGTGGCACCTGACACGGAAATACAGTTTGCTGGCGGGGGTTTGTCCAGCAATCGATTCTTTGATCCGGCAGCCTATTCTCATTGCGATATTTCTTGCTCGGCGTTAGCCGGCTCCTCTCTTCGGCAAAAGATGCGGGGAGCTCTCGAGATTGCTCGGGGATTTCGTCAGAGTCGAGCTCTGCTAAAAGAATGGAAACCCGATGTCATCGTGGGTTTTGGTTCCTACCACACAGTTCCAGTCCTTATGGCATCGCGGACTTCCTCCATACCCGTGGTGTTGCACGAGGGAAATCGCGTTCCTGGTAGGGTCAATAACCGATTCTCAAAGCACGCGCGAGTGACCGGAACTCACTTTCCAGAAACAAAAATGGAGGGGCGCGCTCTTGAGGTGGGAATGCCACTAAGAGAGGGGTATTCGAACTCGTATGGGACCAAGGAAGAGGCGCGGCGTCAGCTTGGACTTAGTCCAAACAAGTTTACCTTTCTGGTTTTCGGCGGATCACAAGGCGCGCTCGCCATAAATGCTCAGTTCTGTTCCACGCTCTCACATGTCCTTGCAAAAAGTACGACAAATTTTCAGGTCCTTCACTATACGGGGACAGCAGCTTTGCAGGAGGAAATTGCAGCGGAGTATGAGGCACATGGGGTGATGGCCGTTGTCAAGGCCTTCGAAGAGCGAATGGATCAAGCTTGGCTAGCCGCCGATCTGGCTGTCAGCCGTGCAGGGGCAATGACCGTGGCTGAGCTCATCGAATTTGAGGTGCCCGCCATTCTTATTCCTTATCCGCATGCGAGTGATGCTC
>JBFIDQ010000250.1:0-4317 GCA_041603795.1 Chlamydiales bacterium | reverse complement strand
AGCTGCATCATTGGCGGCCTCTCGGATGGAGGCGACAAGATCTTCTGGCAGATTGTCCCGTAGACCTTGCAGGCGCTCCTGCTGCTCCTTGATCTGCTCCTGGAGCTCCTCGAAGTGCTCCTCAGCCTCCGTAAGGAGCGCATCGCTCTTGTCCGCACACCCCGCCAGCTGTTGATTTCTCGGCTGGACCTGCAAACGACTCAATTGACCAATCTGTCCGCGTGCTGTCTTGGTAATTACTCGCCCGTGTTCAATCCCCGCGGAGCTTCTCTCCGCGGCACTACCCAGACGTTGCGTAGCAGAAAAAAGCCTACCTGTCCGCTCCATCAGCTTCGTCGCCTTCGCCTTCAGCTCTTGAAGGCGAGCGTTTGCGTTCTTCAAAACCGTTGCTCTCTCGTGAGCTTGCTGCCCACCTTCTGCTGTCTCCCGAGACGCGAGCGCTGCCTCTTGAGCGAGCTTAGTGAGCTTCGCGTAACCCTCTTCATCCTTCATCTGTTCCGCAGCCTGACAGGCGCGTATCGCCGACTCCCCCGTTTTATCGCGAAGGACGGCAATTTGTTCGCCACTCGACTGCACGCGCGAATGCAGGTCACCTATCTCACTGACAGACCTCTGAATATCGGCCATAATCGCTTCTAGTTCCTCTAGATGACTCGACAGAGCATTCACAGCGATGCCAGCGACTCGAATCCCAGCATTCGCCTTATCCGCCAAATCCGCTGCCTCATCACAATTGGCCTGAGCATCATTTGCAAGGGCCGCTGCCACGCCGGCCATTTCGGCTGTGCCCTCAGCTTCTTCATCTTCCGGATCCGGCGTCACCGTTTTACGCACAATGAGTGCCCCTTCTGCATCGTATGCGGTTGCAGTGACCCGAACCGGACCACGTTCCGCCTTCTGCTTCTCCTTGAGTCTTTCAGGCGACATCGACTCATGACCATGATCCCCATGATCACTTGCCGGCATCTGTCCCTGCACTTCCACCAGCTTAGAGGGGATTTTGAATCGAAAGCGATACCCCTCCTCATCATCGTCCCCGTAAGCTAGAGGGTGGAACATAAGCAAAAATAGCAAAAAGATAGGCATAGACATCCTTATATCGCCCCACTTTCATACCAAACAACCGACCGAACTTAAAGAATTTAATTTCAAACAAAAAAAAGGCGTCCCTTTCAAATTTATGGCACGGTTTTTTTTAAACGCAGAGGCGCGGAGTCCGGTAGAGTAGGGAGAGGGCCAATCCCTCTCCCCCTCATCGAACCGGACATGCAGATTTCCCGCATCCGGCTCTCCCGTGAACTCTCACAAACAAGCTTATATCAGAGAGTTGACCGCTCCTATAGGTATTTTAGGCCTAGCTTTCTGCATGTAGCATAGTAACTCGTCCCTTCTGGGGGACGATAGGGACGTTGGCTCCTACGCCGTAGGTGTCGTGTAAGGCGGTCAATGTTGTGATGATTCAGCTTCCGATTCGCAATTCGGTTGTATCCGATTTTGAAATAGTTGCTCCATCCACCAAGAAATCTGTTCACCTGACCGATCAGTACCGGTATCGGCACACAGCCCTTGTTGGTTCCCAGGATTTCATTAACCTTTTGCCTTGCCCGCATTATGGATTCCTTGGAGGGCTCTAAGCAGAGCATCGGCCATGGATGGCCTTTGGGACTCTTCTTATATCGCATTTCGTATCCAAGGAATTGCAGTCTCCCGCCTTTCTTGAGATCGACAATCTTAGTCTTTTCTCGATTGATCTCGAGTCCTAACCATCCTTCGATCACATTCTCAATGTATCGCTGTAGTTCCAAGCTCTGATATTTAGCCATCACGACAAAGTCATCAGCATATCTAACCAAGGTGGCTCCTGCCCATTGGGCAGGGCCTTTGGCACGATTGAAAACCTCGTCGAACCAGTGCAGATACATATTCGCCAAAAGTGGGGAAATTACCCCACCTTGTGGCGTTCCCTTCTCGGGGTAGATCATTTTCGGACCTCTCCCCTTGTCAGTTGGTTCAGCTATTGGAGCTTTCAGCCACATCTTAATCAGGTTGAGGATACTTCGGTCCACAACCCTCATTTTAATACAGGCCATCAACTTTTGGTGTGGAATAGAGTCAAAATACCCTTTCAAGTCTGCATCATATACCGAGGTTTGCCCTCTCTTGAGAGCACTCTGTATATGATGTAGAGCTTGATGTGCCGAACGTCCTGGACGAAACCCGTAGGAACAGTTGTGAAAATCCGCTTCGAAGATCGGTTCAAGGATCAATCGAACTGCGGCTTGCACCACACGGTCCTTCACGGTGGGAATGCCTAACGGTCTTAACTTCCCATTTGATTTCGGGATTAGCACTCTTTTGACAGGCATCGGACGATACGTTTTATCCTTCAGTTCCTGTTGCACAGAAACTAGAAAATCATGTACCTTCTCTTCAGAATCGAAGGATTTAAGGGGTATATTGTCTACCCCAGGACACCCTCCGTTTCTTCTGACTTGCTTCCATGCCATTTGCATCACGTCCATTCTTTGGATGTGTCCATATAGACAGTAGAACCGAAATTTCGGTTCCTGTTTGGCTTTGTTTGCCAGCTTCGTTCTTAGACACTGGACTTTACTTTCTGTAATAGTCATTCGACAATCAGTCTCCATTGTTTTCGTTCAAAGCATGTTCACGGTCAGGCCCCTTGGCTCCGCGGGAGTTACCCCGTTTCACAGCTACTATGGGCCTGTCCGACTCCCGACTGGGGCCATCTCCGGAGTTATGCATTCCTCCAGAGTGTTTGGGTTCGACCCACCCCATCGGGTCTCTCAGGTTCCGGGCACTTCTTTCGATGCGCGCTGTCTCGCTCTACCCCGGTGGACCCAGCAGGAGGTGTTCTGACCTATCCTCTCTTACCGGTTCTAGGCTTCAGGATCTCTGGAACCTTGGCCATCCACATTAGCGTAACGAGGCCTCATCCACGAGTTCACTTTCGTTACGGCTCACATCTTTGATCCGCGGAACTCCATACCCAGGATTACTCCTGACCATGTCCGCTTCACTACAAATCCAATAGGCAATTGATAAGGCGGGAACGTTTCATCCCGCGAGAAGTGCCAGGCTTAGCCTGACGTACCAGAGACGCGGAGTCCGCAGAGGCACGCAGAGAGCTTCACAACTATCCACAAACTAGTATACTAAAAAATTTAATCCTTAGAAAGATCTGTCGATAGATCGTAGAAGCTATGAAGCTCCCTCTGCGCGCCTCTGCGGACTCCGCGCCTCTGCGTTGAAATTATTGTTATTGTGCAATTACCCTGCAGCCCGCCGCACCAGGTTGCGTTATCTGCGGGATCTAGTCTATAACCTATGGAGCGTAGGATTTAGAAATTTACCGAAGGAAAAATACATGTCATCATTTTTAACTCAACATGTCGAAGGCTCGGCCAGCAAAACATTTGCGAACACGACCACAATTGACTCAGAGGCTGTTCACCATGAAGGTCGAACCTATGCCACAGGACCTACAACGCCCAGCACCAATAGGATTACCACTGCAATGCTCGGTGCTCTTCGCGGTATGGGCAACTGTGTGGATCGACTTTGGGACGGTATCTGGTCGCTAAGTGACCAAGAATTGGAGAATCAAAGACTATCCAGACTATCCACTCATGTATACCCATTGTGATTCAAGGTCGTCGATTTCCCTTGCGACATCCTCCGCAAACAGGTGCGTTGCTAGCGCGATTTGCGGCACCTTCTTTAAGCTTGCAGAAGAATCCCAATCGTGGAATTCTAGCTGCAAGTTTCAAAAAACCAAAAGTTTAATGATGAGCAGCCCTACACCCCCACCTACAAAAACACCCCACACTAACATTAGAATCGCACTAACATCGCTGGCATCCTACTGGTTCGGACGACGGATTGAGCCACTCATGGAAACGACTGTCTTCGAAAAGCCAAAAGGCAAAAAATCTGACAAAGAGCGCGCGATGGAAGCTGTCAGGGCCTATCAACGAAGCAAATTGGATGACTCCCGAGGACGATCTGGGCCCCTACGAACCCTCGCCCGGGAGGAAGAAAAAAACATGGCTAACAGGCTTACCAATAAAGCCTTTCCCGACCCGAGTGACGCCTTGCAAGACCCAGAATGGCAAAACTTGATTCATGAAATTCTTAAGGCCAAGGCAGACCGTGAGGGCATCGCTGGTTCACTGCTCTAAAGCCAGCCTTTCGCTCGTTTAGGAGGGTCCCAGGGCAATTTTATGGGAAAGGGCCCTTTCCTTAAGTCAGTTTATGCCGAAGCTCTTTGCGCGCCTTCATGCGAAGTTCTGCGTT
>JBFIDQ010000249.1:0-4404 GCA_041603795.1 Chlamydiales bacterium | reverse complement strand
GCATTCAATCCTCCTTGGGTTGGAAAGGCTCTCCAAGCCTCAACCTATGGGGATTTTGGTTTTAGGGGACATTTCTACTTTGCAAAAGAGGGGACATTTTCATGTTGCAACTACATTTTTTGTAATTTTTATTGCATATATTCATTATATATGCTATATTTTCTTTTGAAATTAAATAAAAAAAACAGAAAGATATTATAAAATGACACCAAGTACAGGAACTCCAAGAACAGCTGCACAAACGGATTCAATTCTAGGCCCAGCGCTTCGTAAATGCAAAATTGCTGGCGGGGAGGCTTCTAGAATCGGCCAAAATGCACTAGAAGGCTCGGCGCAATTTGTAATCAATACAACTCCATATTGCATGGAAGGCCTTGATAAAATCTGGACCTTTATCAACCCACCACCCCCCGCACCCGAGCCTGGATTCGTTGAAAAAGGGCTGCAATGGTTGGATCCGTGGATTGATCGCATTAATCCCATCCCAGGAGCCGTTGACCGCTTTGCGGCCTTTATAAATCCTGTACGAGAAGGTGACCCAGTGCCCCGCCCTAGAAGTCCCAATCGCTTTAGCCTTGTTGAACAGCTCGAGCAGATTGCCACTCTGGACCCTAATGACGTGCGCCCAGGAGCACCAAGAGAAAGAACTGTGACCGTTTCCACCGCGACAACCGAAAAAATGTTCGCCACTGCAGCCATTGCAACGACAGCGCTCGGTTTTTTAGGTGCGGGAGGCCCCTTCAGCGCTGTTATCTTCGCTCGCGGAGCTTTTTGCCCCGAAACGATCAAGAACCGCGACCCTATTGCCATGACGATCTACCACGTCGCTCTGAATCAAATCGCGCTCATCGCAATACCAGCTACCGCGGCTAACCCAGTCATGGGACCTGTGATGGGCCTCATTCTTGTCGCCGCTGCCACTCACCAGGCACAGAACATTTTGATGGACAGTACAGCAGGCCTAGCAACAATTGCACTTACCAATCAAGGGATTGAACAGTCCACGCGATTATTCAAACACATTAATTCTGCAAAAAACACGGCTATAGAACCATTTGAAAGAAGAATTAACGCATTCATGCAACAAAGAACTCTTCATTGGCTTAAAAATACCCACACCGGAAGAGAAGCAGCTGACCGAACAGACGAATTCCTAGAAACAAACCCCCTGTTCCATCAATACCCAGGACTTGTAGGACAAGGTGTTCGTCCTCTGCAGAGGAGCGTTGTTAACGAAATTGGAACACTCCCAACCATAACTGGCTGTGCAATAGGGAATGCTATTGGATCAATTGCTTTCAAGTTGTTAGTTGCTAAACGCATTGCAAACACCTCTGTAGGTGTCGCTTATAGCTCTTATGACTCTGCCAGACGGAGCAATATTAAAAATACAAACCTAAACCCACTTTATACTCGTAAAGGTGGGCGTCTATCCAAATTCATCAATGAATCCTTCACAACTATTGGCGATTACCTTCTACTCACTCAGTCTGCGGCCTGTGGATATCCATTAATTGGTGCTGCAGCCTACATCATGCGCCCCGGCCGCGTACAAAAGCAGTCCCAGGTGATCGCACAGGTTGCCGGTGCAACAGCATTTTACTTGGCACCAGAAAGCACAAGCATCACCAAAAAAGTAGGCATGGCACTGGCCATCACGGCCCTAGTGAACGGTTCCCACAGGCTGGTTCAGTACTACCGACGCTACAAGAAACTCTCACCGCAGGTAAAAAGAGAGCTTGCAGAGGAGGTCCTAGGTCAGGCGCAAGACACAGGTGAGCCTGCCGGAAATAGAGGTAGAGCGCCGTCTGCGGACAATGGCATGGGAACGGGACTCCTTCCCAATCCCCGACCAGCACCCAAGCTCGAGGTGAGTCCACTTACATTGTCCATGATAACAGGTCTCCCTATGCTTTCGGGACAAAGAGCCGGCTAGATCAGACGGCGAGCAAAGCGCGTCTCTGCTCGCGTCGAATGAATAGCGCCACTTGACGATTGACGCATTCGCGGATGCGCCATTCTGCTGTTTGGATCGCTTCGCGGGCATGAGAGGTTGAGCTATCGACTGCATGGTTGATCTGGTCGATGTTGAGTAGAAGAGTATTGGGGATCTGCCCCAAGGCCGGATCTATGTTTCTTGGCAGACTCAGATCCACAAGCAAACGCTTCTTTCCTTGCGCCGCTTTCGTAAGCAAATAATCTGGCGCCTTCGTTCCGACGATCACCCAGTCCATTTGCTTCCACTCACCGAGCTGCTCCCAATGAATCGCCCTCACCTGCTCCTCACGGGCCCACTGCTGCGCAGTGGAGAGTGTTCGATTGCATACGGCAATATCCGCCACTCCCTTCATTTTGAGGTGACGAAGGACTTTTCTATTGATCTCCGATGCGCCAACAAAGAGCAGTGACTGCTCTTGTAGCGGTCCCAGCATCATCGAACCGAACTTGAGGATGGCACCTTCCAAACTCGGCATTCCCTTTTCCAGTAGAAAATGCGTGCGCACCTCCTTGCCAATTTTGAGGCTTTTCTGAAAAGCGAAATGCAGCTCTTTTGTTGCGGCTTCCTTATGCTTCTCATAGGAGTGCTTCACCTGACCTTGAATTTCTGTCTCTCCGATGACAGCTGAATCGAGTCCGGATGTCACCCGCCCCAAGTGAACAAACGTATCGAGGCCGAAGTAGCTATAGAGAGCATGCTCGAACTCCTCTTCCACTTCACCGCGCAACTCCTGCAACAGAGCATGGTGGGTTTCCAGCAGCTCATTGGACGCGAAATAGACCTCCGTGCGGTTACACGTCGAAAGGAGGATGAGTGAGGTCGAGTGGCGCGCACCAAAGAGGCGCTCACATGCGGCCGAAAGCTTCTCTCTGAGACTCAGCGAAGCTGACTTATGATTGATGCCAATTAGTCCTAAAGGAAGGCTATTAGCGTTGAGTATCGGGCACTTGTTCATCGATGAGTTTTCGCAGTTCGTCGCATTGAAGCCATTGAGGATTGCTATCCGAGGCGTAGACAAATCCCGGCTCTACCGGCTGCCCTTTCGTTCCATCGACACCCTGAGCATAAATCATTCTTTGTTCTTCCCTTAGGACCTCGGGAAGAATCACATAGTGGTTCGGAAATTCCAGGGAATTACGCGCGTCATCAGGTCCAATCATTAGCTCATGGAGTTTTTCTCCCTCACGGATCCCCACCAACTTCTGCGGCACCTTAGGAGCTACTGCCGTAGCGAGCTCCGTAATGCGCATGCTTGGAATTTTGCGAACGAAGATCTCACCGCCTCGCATGTGTGTGAAGGCATCCAGCACGATGTCGCACGCCTGATCGAGTGTAATCCAGAAGCGGGTCATACGGTCATCGGTCACCGGAAGCTCCTTAGCCCCCTCTTGCATCATCTGTCGCCACAGGGGAATAATGGACCCACGGCTGCCCAGCACATTTCCATAGCGGACAACAGAAAAGAGAGGATAGCCTCGCGTTCCCACGTAGACGCTGCCTCCTGTGAAGAGCTTATCGGAGCAGAGCTTGGTAGCTCCGTAGAGATTGACCGGATTGACCGCTTTATCAGTTGACAGCGCAACCACCTTTCTCACCCCACAATCGATCGCGGCATCGATCACATTCATTGCGCCAAGGATGTTCGTTTTCACGAACTCCGACGGATTGTACTCCGCTATTGGCACCTGCTTAAGAGCTGCCGCGTGGACCACATAATCGACCCCATCGAAAGCGCGCATCAGGCGATCCTTGTCACGCACATCACCAAGGAAGTAGCGGATCCGAGAATCTGCAAAGGCAGGTTCGGAGCGACGCATTTCCCACTGCTTCCACTCATCACGACTAAAAATGATCACCTTTCTAGGTTTGCATTCCGCAATGAGCCTGCGAGTAAAGGCACGACCGAAGGAACCCGTTCCTCCCGTAATGAGAATGCTCTTATCGTCGAATTCGCTGACTTCTGGCATCTTATCTGGTCCCCTTAGCATCGTCTACCATTGTTGTACGGGGAGCCCCCAAAAAGGTCAAACTAAAGGAGACACTACATAGTAGCCTCTGGCCATGTTGCTGTTCGACCCAGGCCAAACAAGTGGTAGCCTGCGGAGGCGGGTGGGTAGATTTTAGCCCATGGCAAGAGCAGCTCGCGCATGCGAGCAAACGCAGCCGTAGGTATTGGACAAAAAGCCAATTGTACCCGCGGAGGCGCACCCTTTTACGCATAAGTATTTCCGACAAGAATTTGTAGCAGCCAAATTCCACGTGGCGGCAGCCACGACAGATGTTAGCCCCGTGCCACGAGCGGTAGCGAGGCAGCTCGGGGTTTATCAAAACGACATTATGCGCCCCGGCAGGGGGGCCACATCTACAACACTGAGCCCCTGTGCTCGCTCTTATCAAAGTCATCG
>JBFIDQ010000248.1:0-4420 GCA_041603795.1 Chlamydiales bacterium | reverse complement strand
GCGTCTGAGCACCTAGAGAGGCGTGGGCGTCCTCGTTTTGTTGAAGCTGTCGAGCAGGAGCTCCTTGCCTTGGACCCCGGTAACTTTGCGCGCTATAAATTGCGTCTTTCCGTTTTTGAGTCATGGAAGGAAGGGTGGTGATTGAGTCCGGCAACCTTCCAAGACCTAATGTTGACAGGCAAATGGTTTAGGTCTACGGTCAGGTTGTGAAATGAACTTCTCTTCGGAGGAATTGTGGCGGAACTAAATATTATCCAGGCGCTGAACCAAGCGCACCACCAAGCGTTTGCTGGCGACTCTAGTCTGGTGACGTTTGGCGAGGATGTGGGGCACTTTGGTGGGGTTTTTCGCGTTACTTCGGGTCTGACCAAGGAATTTGGAGAGGAGCGCTGTTTCAACTCGCCTTTGAGTGAGCAGGGGATCGTTGGGTTTGCCATTGGAATGGCTCTTTACGGCTCCAATGTGGTGGCGGAAATTCAGTTTGCTGATTACCTCTTTCCTGGATACGATCAGATGGTCAACGAACTGGCGAAGATGCGCTACCGTACCGGTGGACAATATAGCTGTCCGCTTGTGCTTAGAATGCCGTGTGGCGGCGGGATCCATGGCGGACTCTATCACTCGCAATCGCCGGAGGCACAACTGCTTCATACTCCAGGGCTTAACGTGGTTATGGTGTCAGATCCTTACGATGCTAAAGGACTCCTTCTCTCTGCAATTGATTCAAAAGACCCCGTGTTGTTCTTCGAGCCGAAGCGGATCTATCGAGCAATGAAAGGGGAAGTTCCTGAGGAAGAATACCGCATTCCTTTGGGAAAAGCTGATGTGGCGCGGCATGGTAAGGATATCACTCTTATCGGCTGGGGCGCCCAGCATCATCAGAATATGCAGGCGGCAGAGGAGCTGTCTGAAGAGGGAATCGATGTCGAGGTGCTCAACATGCGCACGCTTCATCCGCTAGATCGCAATGCGATTGTCGCCTCCGTGCAAAAGACGGGTCGCTGTGTCGTGAGTCACGAAGCGCCAAAGACGCAAGGATTTGGAGCGGAAATCGCAGCGCAGGTGATGGAGCAGTGCTTCTGGCACTTGGAAGCGCCGGTGCGACGCTGCTGTGGGTACGATACCCCCTTTCCACATACGCTAGAACATCAATACTTACCCGACGCCTACAAGGTGAAGCAGGCGGTACTCGATACACTACAGGAGGGCTAGACAATGGCAGAGACCTTTACCGTGGTCCTCCCTGATATAGGCGAGGGTGTTGTCGAAGGGGAGATCATCGAGTGGCTGAAGGAGGTAGGTGACCCTCTCCAGCAGGATGAGCCAGTGGTGATGGTGATGACCGATAAGGCAACGGTAGAGTTGCCAGCACCCTACCCAGGCACTCTCGCAAAGAAGTATTTTAATGCGGGTGAAATCTCCATCAAAGACAAGCCGCTTTACGACATCGAGGTGTTAGCCGGAGTGGAGATTGCCAAGAGATCGGAAAGGAAGGTGGAGGCTCCAAAGAAGGAGCCGGTGATGGCGGCGGCAACGCCCGCGAGCGCTGGTGGAAAGGGGCTCGCTGCACCGCCTGTACGGAAGATGGCGCGTAACCTCGGAATCGATCTTTCTGGGGTGACCGGATCTGGTCCGGGCGGCATCGTGCGTCGAGCGGATCTTGCACAGGGTCAGTCACCGATCACTCGGTTTTCTGACGACGAAATTCAGCCGCTACAAGGTCTCAGGGCTATTATTGCGGAGAGGATGGCGGAGTCACATCGACTCATCCCCGACTTCTCCTACTTCGCGACGATGAACGCCACGAGACTCGTCAAAATGCGCCAAAAGAATAAAGAGGAGGCAGCTAAGGAGGGGATAAAACTCACCTACATGCCCTTTTTTATTCGCGCCCTTGCCCTGACTATAAAAGAATACCCGCAGTTCAATAGTTCCTTTGATGCGGCCCAGAGGGAGATTGCGATCCACAAGCAGATCAACATCGGAGTGGCCGTAAAGACGCCCTTAGGGCTCATCGTTCCCGTCCTAAAAGGCGTGGAAAAGATGAGCTTTCACGATGTGATTCGTGGGTACGATGACCTCATTAAGCGCGCACTCACACACAAACTTGATCCCAAAGAAATGAAGGAATCGACGATTACTATCTCAAATTTTGGAACAGTTGGCGGGGTATGGGCAACTCCCATCATCAACTATCCTGAGGTTTGCATTCTGGGCTTAGGGCGTATTGAGAAGCGCCCCAAGGTGTGCAACGGGGAGATTGTGATTCGGGATCTGCTCAACCTTTCGTGGTCATGTGACCATAGAGTTGTTGATGGTGACCAGTGTGCAAGTTTTTCAAATCATTTCTCCCAATTACTGGAAAATCCGGCAAAAATTCTATGAGCAAATCTCCCTTTCGCTGCGTCACAGCAGCTTCTCTTTTCGATGGCCACGATGCCGCCATTAATGTCTTTCGACGGCTGATTCAGCAAGCTGGCGTGGAGGTGATCCACCTTGGACACAATCGAAGTGTTGATGAGATCGTACAAACGGCAATTCAAGAGGATGCCGATGCGGTTTGTGTGAGCTCCTATCAGGGCGGACACATGGAGTACTTCAAGTACATGGTCGATCGCCTGCAGGAACTAAACTCAGGGCATATTCAAATTTTTGCCGGGGGGGGGGGCACAATCCTGCCTACGGAGATCGACGAGCTGGAAAAATATGGGGTAACGAGGCTCTACCATGCGGAAGATGGACGCAAGCTGGGGTTGGATGGAATTATCCAGGACTTGGTGAGTTTGCTAAAAAGGGAGCGTGAGGGAGAAAGGTATTATCAGACTATACTACGCAAGCTGAAATCTAGTGAGCCATTGGACGATAGAGAGCTGTCTAAGTCACTTAGTTTGCTAGAGCAAGACCTTTACCCAACTTTACGAAATCAGTTTATCAGACCTTCATCAAGCACACAGGTAATCGGCATTACGGGACCGGGAGGAGCGGGAAAAAGCTCTCTTGTCGATGAACTGATCACGCGATACTTGCTTGCTGTTCCTGAGGGACGTGTGGGCGTGCTCGCATTTGATCCGACAAAGCGAAAAACAGGTGGAGCGCTGCTAGGCGATCGAATCCGTATGAATGCGATCTATAATGAACGGGTATTTGTTCGTTCAATGGCGACGCACGGCGCCACCGTGGGGATGGCGGCGGAGGTGACGGATTCCCTTAACCTGATGAAACAGTGCGGGTTCGATCTCATCATCTTGGAAACCTCTGGAATCGGCCAGGGCGGAGCACATATTGTTGATTTGGTAGATCTCTCCCTCTACGTGATGACCTCAGAATACGGAGCTTCGAGTCAGCTTGAGAAAATCGACATGATCGACTACGCCGACCTCATCGTCCTCAATAAATTCGATAAGCTCGGCGCAGAGGATAGCTTAGATGATGTTCGACATGCCTATGCGAACTCACACGGACTCCAAATGGCTGACAGGGAAAATTTCCCTATCTACGGAACAATAGCTTCCAATTTCAACGACAGCGGAGTTACGCGCCTATTTCTTTCACTCATGAAGAAACTTGGACGAGATGGGGTGGCTCTACCAATTCTCGTCGACAACCAGCAGTTCAATATCATTCCACCCCACCACACACACTACCTCAGCGAGATCGCTGAGACAGTTCGCAATTATGGCAAGGAGACAAAAAAGCAAGAGCTGCTGGCTCGGGAACTCTATCATTGTACGGAGCTTCAAGAAAGTATGCCGCAGTTGAAGGAGCGCACGTCGGCTCTGGAGTCGAAATTAGGAGAGACGGCATGCCAGGAGATCGAAAAGTACTACGCTCTGCAGCGTACGTACCATCAGCCGGAATTCGCCTATAACGTGCGTGGGAAGGAAATTCGACGGGAGCTTTTTCGTGAGTCTTTGTCGGGGAGTGCTATTCCGAAAATTGCGACTCCGCGTTATCACGACTGGGGTGATGCGCTAACGTTCATGAGGAAGGAGAATTTTCCGGGACACTTTCCTTACACAGCAGGGGTCTTTCCGCTGAAATTCGATGCGGAAGATCCAAAGCGGCAATTCGCCGGAGAGGGGTCGCCTGAGCGCACAAATAAGCGCTTTCACTACCTATCGGAGAATGACGAGGCAAAACGACTGAGCACGGCATTCGATTCAGTTACCCTATACGGCGAGGATCCAGCAGAAAGACCCGATATCTACGGAAAAGTGGGCAACAGCGGGGTGAGCATCGCCACACTCGATCATATGAAGGCGCTATATAAAGGATTCGATTTAGTAGGGCAGCGGACAAGCGTCTCGCTTACCATTAACGGACCCGCTCCAATGATCCTGGCCATGTTTCTCAATGCGGCAATCGATTTCGAGCGCGAAAAATGTCCGGATGACCCTTACGAGGAGGTACGCAATCGAGT
>JBFIDQ010000247.1:0-4446 GCA_041603795.1 Chlamydiales bacterium | reverse complement strand
TGAGCTACTCCCCAGCTTTCTGTATAGCCGTGCTCGTCGCTCTCCCCTTCAGCCGCCCAGTCTCCGGGCCCCTGCTTTTTTTGAAACTATGCTAGCGATTCAAATCAGGTCAATTTGTCGCACTTCGCTGTTGAAAGGGCGTCTGTTTATGATTCGGGTTTTCGTAAAGATTTCATGCTATCGTCACACTGAAAAAGCCATCTTGCTCGTCACCCCCTTTCGAAAAAACCCCACTCAATTTATCCTTCTCTCTTGAGTTGAACCTGTCTTCAATGACTATAGCAAAGGTATTGGGTATGAAAATCAAAAAACACCTAGGCTTTTCTAGCCTCCGATCATTCATGTCCTCGGTATTCACAAGCCTCCCTGATCCTCGACAAGCAGGAAAAGTTAAGCACAGAATGCACGACGTGATGATGTCTGCCTTCGCCTGTATGTACTTCCAAGATACGTCTTTTCTACAGTTCCAAAAGAGAGTTACAGAAGTGATGCACCCCGGAAATCTAGCCAATGTGTTTGGCATTCACACCGCGCCTGATTCGGTGCAGATTCGGGAGACTCTTGACCAGGTCGATAGCGATGGAATTAGGCCTGTTTTTAAAGAAGTGTTCTCTAGACTCCAGAGAGGAAAACATTTGGAGCCGTACCAAGCCCTGCCAGGGTTGTATTATGCCGCTATGGACGGCACTGATTACTTCAGCTCGAAGAAGATTTCCTGCGACGGATGCCTAAAGTGCGAGCATAAAAACGGAGAGGTCACCTACTCCCACAAGGTTCTACAGGCAGCCATAATGCACCCAAAGATGCGGCAGGTCATTCCGCTTATGCCGGAACCTATTCGTAATGGTGATGGGAATGACAAACAGGACTGCGAGATGAATGCTGCAAAGCGATTTATACCTAAACTTCGTCAGGAGCATCCAAAGTTGGGTCTCATTCTAGGAGGGGACGCCCTATTTTCCAAGCAACCCATTATTGAAGACGTACTCAGTGCAGGCATGCATTATCTGTTTGTTGCAAAGCCCTCAGACCATATCTACATGAATGAGTACATTGATATGGCTCGAAAATGCAGCGGCGTGAAGTCGCTCATTCGCGAGGACAAAAAGGGGAAACTTTTTAGGTACGAATGGGTAAATGATGTGCCCCTGAGCAAGAGAAAAGACACGATCCGCGTCAACTATCTCCAGCTGACCATCGTAGCAGTTGATAAGGAAGGAAACGAAAAGGTTAACTTTAAATCGAGTTGGGTTACCGACTTGGAAGTCCACTCGAACAACGTTGAGATTCTAGCATCAACCGGGCGCTGTCGTTGGAAGGTAGAAAACGAGTGCTTCAACACTCTCAAGAATCAGGGGTATCACCTGGAGCATAACTATGGACATGGCGCGGAACATCTCGCTTTCAATATCTACCTACTAACTCTTGTGGCTTTCCTTTTCCATCAGGTTTTTGAGCTCACAGATCGTCTGTACCAAGCTTGTCGCCAGAAGCTGGGCAGCAAGGTTCATCTATGGGAAACCCTTCGATCTTATATTAAAATTCTGGTTTTCGACACCTGGGAAGCTCTCCTTAGGTTCACATTGGAGCCGACAAAATACGGGGTGAGCATGGCAAACGCCCCATAGCCATGACAGAGCACTAGCGAGATTGAACGATTCGCCGCCAACCGTCGACGTACACGCCTGCCTCAATTTTCTCGATTGGAGACTCCATAAGGGAAATACGACTCAAGTGAACCGTTAATTCAGAAAATATTCCACTTCGGCCGCGTCCATCTGGACAGAGCTGGCTATTCTTGTCGTGTTTCTGTGCGATTGAGCGCCAGGTGAGTGTTCACCTTGAATTGCTGTAAGAGTAAGGCTATCACTGCAATATAACAATAATGTAGAGACTGCCCTTCATTTAGGAGTGATCCTGATCCCATGACAACTTTAAAAAAGTTCTTTGCGAATCATATCTGTCTACCATTTAAAAGGATAGAAAAATAATTAAGTTCCCAAATTAGTGTAGGTGACTGTTAGATCAAGAGAGTACGATCCTTCTAAAAGAGACGTTTTTGAGGCGGTCGTAGCTTTTATCTCAATGGTTTCATTAACGGTGGCTTGCGTTTGTGTACCTGATGTCATGTCAGTGCTGAGGCCTCTAGTAGGAATCCTAACAGCAGTATCACTCCAAACAGTACTATGACCAACGGTACCACCTGTAGAGTTGAGCTTTAAGCCTGTTATTTGTATGAAGTCTCCTCTGGTACCAGAGATGGCAGCAATATCTCCTGTTCCTTGAAAACCGAAAGCTGCAGTGGTTGCTGCACTAGTAGAGAAGGTAATCTGACACCCTTCAACATAGTTGTTGTTAATTGTTCCTGTCATGATAACAACATCAGAAATTCCATCTTTTAGAGTGTTTGCGGCACTAATATCGACATTGCTTATGGTGCCAGAAGATATGCCATCCACATCCCCAATGACAGCAGCTTCACATGGAAGAGAAAAAAGAGTAATAAGCATCGTAGATGCAAATGAGAGTGAATAATTTGATATTTTAGCCATCTTTTATACCTTAATTGTTGATTTATCTTATTCTGCTACTTCGTTGCAAATTCTCGACTTCGAATTTGCGCCTAGTGCCCCGTCAAGCTCTTAAAGTAGGATTGGAGCGCGCCAAAGCCTAAATTTAGGGCTCTGACGGTCACTATAACCTGGTTTTTATATAAATCAAGAGAACAGGAAAGATTTCAGCAATTCCCGGGAATTATGAGAAGCTCGGACAAATTGACTCACAACCTGAATAGAAAAAAATCGTAACCGTTCAGTCCCCCTCCCTTCCATCGAGGATGAGACCCTTGACTTGAGCTACGCTCTTTGAGATGATCTCCGTCATTAAACTTATGAATTCCAGGATTTGAAATGGCTAGAGACCGCGAAGAACTGTTAGAGCTCGCAAGGGAAGACATACCCTTTAGCGATATGCCGAAAGAGCTTTTAAATGAAATTGGCATGGCCTTGATAGTCCTTCCGAAGGAAAACATCAGTGATATTGTGAAGAGGCTGAAAGGGCGTAGCTCTCGTAAAATTCAGCAGGAGTTTCCCGAACAAACGAAACGTTATTGGGGCTGATCGGTGGATGACGAAGGGGTGTTTACGGCGGGCGGATAGTAGCGCCGCCGGAGCGACTGAAAGTCGCTCCGGCGGTAAGGCGGTTTAATCTATGTACTCTGGTTGAATTAGACTAAACCTGCTAAAGTTTCCGACGGGATCGCCTGACACCTAGAGTTGCACAAAGAGTTGTGCCTAGCAAGACATAGGTTCCGGGTTCGGGAACAACTGTGCCAATAGCGTCGTGGCTATAAGGAGCAAACGTTTCTTTCACTCCACTTTTGTTTGTGTAAAATCCGAAGGCATCGAAGTGCAGGGTGTCGCCCAAACCAAGTTGGGATATTCCTACTTCATAGACATTGATTTGCCCCTCGGCCTCCAAGCTTGGTGTAGGCATTTCTAGAATGAAATCACCAATGGGCGAATCTGCCAAGGTCATGTCCCCCAAATCAAACTGTTCCCAGTATTGCGAGGCATCAAAGACACTATGAGGGGAAAGAATCGGATGGAATCCCATTCCACTCGTGACAAAACTAGGATTGATCGGTGTCGATGGGTCAAAAAAAGCACCATAACCGTCGGTGGTACTTCCTGTAAGGGAAATCGTTGGTGCCGCGGCAACCGGTGTAGGATCAATGCTAACAACAAGATTTACATCTTGTAGATCTCCCTGCGAACCTGGTCCAGCGGTATTTCCTATGATCCATATGCGCAACGGATCTGCGCCAACGACGTGGGACCACGTTTCGGTGGTTGTGTCATAAGTACTGCCCTCAATATAGAGCTGTAAATTCGGGATAGCCTCCGCCTGCGTCGGTACCAGGCTCACCATCGAGCACAGAAGAGCTGCACCCCTTTTAAATTTTTTTTCAAGCGATCTTTTCATTGCCTCTATACTCCTTTGTTTATGGTTTTGGCAAACTACAAAATTGTTAACGTTATAGAACTTTCATCCCCGCTGATAGCCCCTGTCGAAAGGGTATACAGCCCTAGATCACCTTCTATAGGCTTCTCCAGAATCAACGTATTCAGTTCGATGGTATCTGGTGATAAGACCTGTGGAGGCTCTGGCTCAGTCATCTCTGCTAAATACCTTGCCACCCTTGATGGGGCAGCTACATAATCACCCGCTTTCTCTACAGCTCGTGCAAGACCGATTTGGTCGTGAGCCTCTTGGCTTAGTTCGACTCGGTCGGACTGTTGCAGTTGCACAATCGGCATTTTGGTGTTCGCCGATGCTGGCTTCTCCGCTGGTTTTCCTTGCATAAATTGTTTCCCGGATTGCAGCACTTGGGGCCGCATTGGGCTTATCATATCTGTCATTGTTAAATTTCCTTTTTGTTTCATC
>JBFIDQ010000246.1:0-4489 GCA_041603795.1 Chlamydiales bacterium | reverse complement strand
GACTCGGCGCTATAAGGGCAAGAATCGGCAAACTGATAAAAACAATCAAAAAAGCGACGCATGACGTATATAATGTCTCTAAACTCATAACATCCAAATCGCATTATTATTTGTTCGGTACCGCGTCTGCACGCGTTAAACCCAACTGTCGGCACCAGTCTGCACAGCCGGATCGAATTTTTACCGCTACCGCCTCATAAACCGGAAGGGAACGTCGATATGGGTCTGGAATGTCATGACCTCCAGACCAATGCAGCAACTTCAGGATTTTCGCTCGGTCTTCAGGAAAGTTGGACCGCATCCAGTCGTACTGAATGGAATCCATCACCAATACCAAGTCGTGTGCAAATAGCAACTCTTCTGACACCTGCCTGGCTCGGTGTCCTGAAAGATCCAAACCAAGATCCTCTGCAACCTTCAGGGTCGGGCCATCAGCCGGCGCTCCCTCCATCGCCGAGATACCAGCCGACGAAAAGCTCACACCCTTAGCTAGCCTTTTCATTTCATACTCAGCCACAGGGCTACGACAGATGTTGCCAGTGCAAACCAGCAAAATATTCTCTATCACGTTGCACCTACCGAGCGGGAACGCCTTTGATGAGAACAGGAAGCCACCAACCCCAGGATAACTACGTACGTAGCAGCATTAGCGGGAATTTGAAAGTTGAAGTCAACGGTCGAATGCACCCCCATGAAAACGGTCGACATGATGCCTGCAAAGGCAATCCCTCCGACTAAGCGGTCTTTACGACGCAACAACAAAAAAAGAGCGTGGTACATAACCAGGCTCACAATGCCCCCCAGCAAGGCCAGACCAAACACGCCGGTTTCAATCGCAAACTCCATGTAGTCATTATGTGCGTGGTAGCGCATGGTCCAGACTTCTGGCGATCTGAATTCCGGGTAAACTGCATAAAACGACCCGGCACCTGCTCCAAACGGCCAATAGGCCTTGGCAGCGATCATCAGATCCGGAAAGACATCTACCCGTGTCTCCGTGAGTACAGATGTATTCTCCAACCGGGTGAGCAACTGCTCCAACCCGAACCAGTTACTCAAAATCATGAAATCAACCAGAAAAAAGGTAGCGAACATCAGGATACTTTTGACAAACAACTCTCGCTCTCTGAGTACGACGTAAATCAACCCGGCAATCGCCAGAGCATTAAAGAACGCGATGTTTCCCATTCTGGAGCGGGAGGCCACCAGAGCCACAACCAGCACCGCCACAAGCACCCGGTACAGCACCGTCTCGCTCAACATAAAATCCATGAAGTTGCGAAATCTGGCGCGCCAGTTAGACGCCTGCCGGTTTGTCAGATCCGCAACCACAAGCCCTATGCCCACTGAACCAGTCAAGGCAAGATAGCAGGCAAAATGATTCCGGTTTACAAAAGTACCGATGGCAGCCCCCAACGGTGACGCTGGCTCACCAAAGAAACCGGTCTTTGCGCCGGATAACAGGACAGCGATTCCATAGAGCGCCTGAAAAACCCCAGAACACACCAGCACCAATCCCACCGCCTTTTGGCGCCTGGAACCCCGAACGGTCAGAAGTACCAGCAAAAAGACTGCAAAATAAGCGTAGCTCTCAATTAGATAAAGGCGTGAGTCTCCCAGCGAGACCGTTGCCCTCATAAATTCAGCTTTTTCGGGCCAATGACTGGCCAGATAGGGAACAGCCTCTCGTACCACCTCAATCGGCCAGTCAACCTGCTGCGCAACCAGATAAAGAAGCCATAGCAACCACAAAAAAATGATCGGAGCACAGGCGCGTAGCCTGTCGGTCAAAGTAACCAAACCTAACGCGAATAGCGCGAACCAGAGAGTAAGTAACACACTCATGGCCGCGCCAAATACTGCGATCACCACATCCCGATTGCCCCCCTTATACAAAGGCAAGGCAACGATGAGCAACAGCAAGCCGGCAAATACGAGACCATCACCTCGCCCGCTCAGCAACCGAGCTCGATTATCCGCCACCGACTGCAAGGCGTCGCTCAATCCGAACATGACCTACCGTACCACCTGCTGTTTCTTGAACGCGACACACCATACAGGCCCATACTCGACAAGACCTGAAAATTGGCGACAGAACAAACGAGTTCGATTCAAGCTTATGACGTCATAGAAAAAGCGCTTTGCAAGGCGCTTGTCGCCCAGCACAAGCTGAATGGAAGGTTTCATTAATTGCCTAGAGCGCGAGGATAGGCCATACCAGTGCCTGATTGAAAAAATCGCTTTTCGGTAGACTAGTGAGCGCTCTGACGCACCGTAGCGGGTAACGTTTTCTAATGCTCTGTCTAGTCGATCGTCGTAGATTCGAGCTTCCGCATAGTACTCCGCCAGAGCCATCCAATCGTATGGCCAGGTGGCACGCCATTGCACAGCCTGCTCCGCCAGAACGATCGCTTCTTTCAATTCCCCTTGCGAAGCTTTTAATCGCGCACTGCGCATATAAGCCACGGGTAACTCGTCGACCGGTCGCGAACTAACGCCCGATTCATATACCAAGAGAGATTTCGCCCACACAGAGACCCACAGAGAAATTAGTAGTGTCGCGAAAAACAGCGGTGCTGCAAGTAAAAACACAGCCACACGATATTGAATCCCCACGCGCTATTCCTGAACTGCCAAATCAGCCGTAGTAGCCCTTGCCATGATAGTAGCTGTCCTCAGCTTTGATTGCTTTCTTGGGGTCAACACGATTAAGCACCAAGCCGAGAACCGGTGCTTGGGTTTTTTCCAGCCGCTTCAAGGAGGTTTGAACAATTTTCGTGGCGGTGGCATCGTATCTAACCACAAAGACAATTCCGTCAACCAGATTGGCAAGCAAGAAACTATCACTCACAGGCTGACAGGGAGCAGAATCTATAATAACGCGATCATAATCTTGGGAGACTTCATCTAAAATTTCCCGGAATCTGGAGCTCGTCAAGACCTGTCCGGGGCTAGGCATTTCTTTCCCTATTGACAATAAATCCACGTTGGGAGCTACGCGCTGCACGGCTTTCGACGCCTTGTCCAGTTTACCCTGCATCAGTTCACCAAGCCCTACGGGAGCCTCCTTTATCCCGAGATATTTGGCCAGACTGGGTTTGCGCAGATCGCAATCGAGTAGCAATACCTTTTCCACTTGCGAAAACGCAAGCGCAAGATTTGTGGCTATACTGCTCTTACCCTCTTGAGGTAAGGCAGACGTCACTAATACACGTTTGTTCTTCTTATCCAAATCAGCCAACAGCACGCCAGTCCTTACCGTGCGCAGCCCTTCTGAAAAGGCTGTTTTCGGGCTACTCTCCACGAGCCTGGAAACTGCGCCGCCGAAAAATCGTCTACCAGAAGCCGGTATACTCGCAAAAACAGGCACTCCAGTGGCTTGCTCTAATCCATCACCAGTTTTGATACCGGTGTCGAGATAATTTCGCAATGCTGCAAGTACAATACCAACCAAAAGACCCAACGCTGCAGCGAGCATCACTGATTTGCGTTTGTTAGGGAGATAAGGTTTATTAGGCACAACAGCAGGGTCGATTATTCTGGCTTTGAGTGGCTGAAAATCGCCTGCAATATCAGCCGCCTTGAAACGCTTGAGAATGGTGCTGTACAGCTGGCTATTCGTGTCGGTTTCACGATTTAGAATTTGCAGTTTGTAGCCTTGACGATCCAACGCACGAATTTCCCTACGAGTGTTTTCTACAACTGCGTTTAACGAGGCAACGTTACGCGTCGCTATTTCGTACTGCGTTTTGATGTTATCGGCCGCGCGTCGCAACTGCTGAAAAAATGCTGTTTCCGCTTCACGCATTCTTGCCTGCGCCTTGATCATGGTAGGGTGCTTCGGCCCATAACGTGTTCTCAGCTCGCCGATATCGTTTTGGGATTTCAGATATATTTCCTTAGTGCGCTGCACTAATTCATCTTGCAGCAAGGACGGCACTTGCTGAAGTAGACGATCACTAAAGCCAGCAGCACGTACTTTGGCATAGGTATTTTGCAGCTGCGTTTGCTGACGTTCAGCGTCGCGCAATCGCTGCATATTGTCTGCCAGTTGCTCCTCCAATACCGATCGCCCACCGCCAATATTCACGAGGTCCTGAGATTCACGAAACTCCTGCAGCTCCTTTTCCGAGCTCTCCAGCCGGGCACGAATGCCTTGCAATCTTTCATTCAGCCACTCAGTCGCACGTTTGGTTGCCTCAAACTGAGCTTCAAAGCCACTATCGATATAGGCTTCCGCCAGCGCATTTGCGGCTTCCGCAGCCAGCTCAGGTGAGGTCGACATGAAATGCACCTGGACCAACTGAGTATTGACTACAGGTACAAGGCGGGTGGACGCCATGAAATACTTGATCAGACTTTCTTTATTATAAACATCTTTATCGTCAACCAGCGCACTCTCTTCAGGAGCCACACTCTCTCCCGACGCTGATGCCAGAAGGCTTCTGAAGCGATTCTTGATCTTTCGCTGTACGGTTTCCTTTGGCGT
>JBFIDQ010000245.1:0-4526 GCA_041603795.1 Chlamydiales bacterium | reverse complement strand
TCACACTAAACGGTCTCCTAGAAGCTGCAAGGCAAGATATCCAATCTTCTACCAAGGCTGAGGAAGCAAAGGGGATCTAGAACATTATGTTTGGAAACAAAATTGTGATCGTCGATGACGACTTGGATGCGGCGGAAAAGGTGAGGTCTATCCTTCTTAAAGAGGGGTTCTGGGTCAAAATTTCCAATACTGAATCACAAGGTGATATCGCGCTGTGGCGCCCCGATCTGGTCCTGGTTAACCCTAAGCTATCGAATACGAGAGACTCCGAGTTCTCGCCACAGTTGCAATCGCTTCCAACGCTTTCTTTATCAGACACTAGATGTGACCAAAAGGGGCTAAGAGAGCGTGTGAATGGGTATTTTCTGAAGAGTGAATCTGCGAGGGAGCGGGATGTATGTCGTCCAGGTCGATTGGTTGCCATCCCTCTTGTTCTAACTCGACACAGGAGCGGCGCTTTCTGTTGGGTCTACCGACTTACTAAGCGAATATTTGATATCACACTAGCCCTTTTTCTTATTCCCTTTGCTCTTCCCATCATGGCCATCATTGCCCTGGTCATTCGATTGGACTCACCGGGACCCATGCTCTGGGGGCAGCAGCGGACGGGATGGAATGGAAAGGTGTTTAAAATGTACAAGTTCCGGACGATGCTAGAAAATGCGGTGGAGCTGAAAGAAAAGTACAAGCACCTCAATCAGCTGACCTGGCCTGATTTCAAAATTGATGACGATCCTCGCGTGACAAAAGTGGGCAAATTCCTGCGGAGATCAAGTCTGGATGAGCTGCCCCAGCTTTTCAATATTCTCATGGGGAGCATGAGCTTTGTCGGACCACGTCCAACCTCCTTCGCAGCCAGCACCTACAAGCTATGGCACACGGAACGACTGGAGATTCTACCAGGCCTCACGGGGCTCTGGCAGGTTTCGGGACGGGGAGATGTGGACTTCGATGAGCGGGTGGAAATGGACATCGAGTACATCGATCGTCAATGCTGGAAATTGGATCTCTATATCTTAGCTCGCACAGTGACCGCTGTGGTATGGGGAAAAGGGGCGTATTGACGAGATGGCTGCAAAAAATAGAGTTGATTCGTCCCTCTTTCTACCGCATATCACGGCGCAGGCAGGACGATACTTTGAGGAATTGGCGGGATCAGATGTCTCCGTTGAGCTTGTCAGTGGAGAAACAAGAGCCTATTCTGCGCTAAGGCGGTACAAAATAAGTGCCGGTAGCGACGTTAAACATGTGCTTGTTAAGGCGCCGGCGGAGGGTCGTAGCAAAAGGGTGAACAATCGCCCTCTCATGGCTCCAAGGATGCCTGCACAGGAACTGTATCTGCGAGAGTACAGGGCTCTGGTCACGATACATGACCATTTTGAACGGCTAAATGACTCAAGATTTTCTACGATACGCCCCCTCGATCTGCTTCCAGAATACGGCGCTTTTGTGATGGAGGAGGTGCCCGCACCCACCCTGAATACGCTTTTTCTCAGATCAAGCCGCTTGCAGCCTTTTCAGAGTGCACACGGACTCGACACCGCTTTCTTTAATGCGGGAGCTTGGCTACGTGAGTACCACGCAGTGCCGGGTCCGGATGACGCAGAGGTGCTCTTTGATCGAAAAGAGGTCTATTGCTCCAGGTTGCTTTCCTTTACGGATTTTCTGGGTGAGCGATTGGATGAGGGAGATTTCTTCCGGGGAGCGGCAGAGGCTGCATTGGGCCACGCAGAACTTGTTTTTTCAGAGCCATTTCCCCTCGGACAGCGGCTGGGTGACTTCGGATTGCCGAATATGCTTGTGGATCAAGATCAATCGATTGTGGTCTTTGATACGCGCCAACGATGGCGGAGCGCCATCTACGAGGACATTGCCTATTTCTTGTCGCAACTGAAAACCAATAAGTGGCAAGCGGTAACCCTTGGACTGGCATTCGACTCCCAGATACTGGAAGGTTATAAGAGGGCGTTTCTTGCAGGCTACTTTAGAAAGGAACCAATTCCGTACAAGGAAATTGCCCTATTCGAAATTCTAATGGTGCTGGACAAGTGGATCGCTCAGATGATCGCACAACGTAATACGTTCCATCAGCAGGTGACGCTTCGTCTACTCTACAGGTCCTATCGAGGGATTCTTGAAGAAAAACTCGAGAGCCTTAACTCTTTAGGAGACTAGATTTCGCACTAGTGGAATACGCATAAGGGCAGGGAACTCGGCAAGCAGGTTGAGGCGGACGCGATTGATTCGGATGATCAGCAGATAAAGGCAAATACTGAGGGCGATGTTTAGGGGGAGGGAGGCTGTAACGAGTTGCCGAAAAAGAAACAGAATGAGGACCCCCCCGACTACAGAGGCGTAGACTTTCCACTCCTTCTTTGGGAAAATCTGGACCTCGGTTGTGAGGTGAAGTCCGAGGTGATTTAGAAGACTATAGAACAGCAGTGTTCCGGATGCACTCGTCGCGGCCCCCATAGGGCCGTAGAGTGGAATCAGAACGAGGCTTGTGCCAATGCTAAAAAAGGCGGTAAGCGTGCTTGCAAATACGATGTACTTTTTTCTTCCGTGGACCTGCAGCATTGCGCCATTCATTCCCATCAAAACACTGAGGTAGGAGCCGAGCGAAAGGATGCTTAGGATAACAGCAGACTGCGCGTAGCGCTCTTTAAAAAGGATTAAGGTGATGGTGTCGGCAAAAAAGAAGGTTGCCAGAAACAGGGGAAGAGAAATTAGGCTGACCCACACGGCGGACTTCCAGTAATGGTCGTTGAGGCCTTTCATATCCTTTTTAGCATAGAGCCGAGAGGCTGCTGGGGTAAAGAGGAATCCAAAACTGTGGAGGACCAATAAGTTGAGGCCGGCAACTGGCACGGCAACTCTAAACTCGGCAACGGCCGTGGCATCGTGGAAGTAGAGAAGGAAAATAATGAGCAATTCTGATTTGGCAATCAAGGTCAGATCTGACAAGGCGATCACGGATGTGAACTTGAGAATTTTTTCGGTAGGAAAAGTGATTTCGTTGAGCTTGCGTGGGAGCGTCAGGGTGCCATCGCGCAAAACCTTTGCAAACATCAGGCAATAGGAAAAGAGTCCGATGACTCCCCCAATGAGATAGCCCAAGGCTAGCTGCAGCACGTTTCCGTGCGACATCATCACTAGGCAAACAGCCAATAATTTAAGCCCGGGTCCCAGGAGATGACGGCGAACAAAGATGGCCCAGGGGTTGCAGAGGACAGCAAACAGGCTCTGAAAGAGGTGATCAAGAGCATTTAAGGGGGCAAGAAAAATGATGATGAGTAGGAGTGGTAGGATAAGTGGGTCACTTGCAAGCTGCTGGGAAAGGAGTCCCTGAAATCCATAGGTGAATAGAACACAGGAGCCACCGATTCCAAGGGTGATCCCAATAGAGAGTAGTAATGTTCCAAAAAACGCGGGATGATTCCCTTTCTCCTGATAGATAGGCAGAAAGCGTCTAACCGTTTTGTTTAGTCCAAAAAGACAAATACTGCTTCCAAGCGACGCGATCATGAGCGCATAGGCGAACGCGCCATAGTCGCCTTTGGTGAGGTAATTGACTGCAAGGACGTGCGCTCCGAAATTCAGCAGAACTGAAGCAATACGTCCTAAGAGGAGTAGGCTTGAGCCGCGAAGGTAGTTGCTGGAATTCGTTTCGCTCATAGGCTTTTAGCCACTATCTGCGCACGATCAGCCCTTTTAGGCTGGCACCGACGGTTTCGGAACGACGTTTAGCTTCGAGAATGTCGGAGTTGCGGGTCTTGTTGGCCGTCGCAACCAATACGTGGCCATCCAGACAGCGCCCCAGTAGCGCGCTGTCGCTATGTACAAGCGCCGGGGGGGCAAGCACCAGTAGTAGATCTACTTGGGACTTGGCTTGCTCTAGTAATTCCTGCATGCGCGGTGAGGTGAGCTGCTGACAATTTTCCGGCTGAAACGCTCCGCTAGGAAGGATGGAAAGCCCAGGCTGTCGTTCTACTGGAGTACTTTTGAACTCTTGATTGCTTGCAAGGAGACCGGCCAAGCTTTCTGTCGTTTTGACATTGAAGAGTTGATCGATTCCATTGCCACGATAGTAGTTGGCATCGACAAGAGCCACCTTTTTGCCACTCTGGGCTAGTGTCAAAGCTAAATCAGCACCTACTTGGGCAAGTCGCCTGTCCTTGTTGATGCTACTTAGTAGAAGCGCTTTTACCTGATGCCTTTCTTGCTGGATCAGAAGGTTTGTAGCGAGCGCTCGGTAGTCCGCTGCATAAGCCGACTGCGGTGCAGCTTCCACTGGAAGGAGTCCTCTACGCCCTCTTTTGCTCTGGACCACACCGATGATGGGAAGATTAGGAATGGGAGTGCTGCCTTGGATTCGCACCCTCCCTTCTCTGCGTTGCTCGAGAGTGAGCATCATCATGCCACTGAAGCTGGCCGCAGCGAGTCCGGCAAGCGCGCTTTTAAGCCACCATAGTGGAGGTGTTGGGATCGCCTCGTGTGCGAAGTCCCATACGGCAACTTGATTGACG
>JBFIDQ010000244.1:0-4532 GCA_041603795.1 Chlamydiales bacterium | reverse complement strand
TACCCCGATAGAGCTCCGCAGGTGAAAGCCTGCGGAGCTTTTTTTGTGAAACCTGAGTTAGTACAGTGCGTAAAAAGCTAATGATATATGACCCCTCTTGCTGTTCGACTCTGGCAAAAGGAGTGGTAACCCGCGATAGTGGGTGCCCGGAACGGCGCCCTGAGGATCCTATGCGCACGTTCCTAGTACCCGCCCTCGCGGGTTACCACTCCTTTTGCCAGAGTCGAACGGCGAGAAGGGTTAACGTATCAACAATTTTTTACACGCTGCATTAGCCTCTGGCGATTTTCAGCCAGTATCCGGCTGTGACGCCCCAGATGGCGTTGAAGCAGAGGATAAATAGTGGGGTCATTTCACCAAGCTTTGCTCCCATGACGCCCTTATTCATGAAAATCGGGAAGACGACAAAGAGCTGGAAGGCGGAAGGTAGAAGGCTGATGACTGCGCCTCTGAGAACCGTGAACGTTTGAAGGTAGGGCATCACGAAGGCTGTGCCCCAGCATCCGCCCCAGACAATTCTTGGGTAGAGCCACTCGAAGGTGAGCTGCGGGTGAATTTTTACGTCGTAGGCTGCTGTGATTCCGATCTCTCCACAGAACCAGATCACCAAACTGCAGATGAGTCCGCCAACGGCGCCTGCTGCAAATCCCATTGATATGCCGTGTAAACCACGCATTAGTCACTCCGATTTTGAAGTTTCTTTTGAATTGTGCCCACTGTCCCTGCAAGCTCCCGGTCATCTCCCGCGAGCGCGGTCTCGATGCCTCGCACACTCGTCATAACGGTCGAATGATCACGCCCAAATTGGTCGCCAATTTTCACGTATGGCATATAGAGTGATTTTCGACAGAGATACATCGCAATTTTTCTAGGACTGGCACACTCACGCCGTTGCGACTTTCCGAGAATATCATCGCTATGGATGCCGAAGTGTTCAGCGACTGAGCTAACAATCCGATCGGGCGTTAGGACGTGTCGCCTCTCTTCCCTCAGGAGGTCCTCCAGAAGAGAGGTGGCCACGGGCACTGTGAGCGCACCTCGGGTTGATTCCAGATGAGATCGTAGAATCAATGCCTCAAGGGCGCGAGTCAGGGCTACCGTCGATGCGCCAAAGTACTCGAGAAGAAAGTCCCGCACTTTCGGTTCAAGAGAGTAGTCGAGGGCTGCTAATTTTGACGTAAGAATCTTTTCGATTTGCTCTCGCGTTGGTGTCGTGGTATGCAGAGCGATACCCCACTCAAAACGGCTAACGAGTCGAGGTTCGACGTGCTGAAGCTCTTGCGGTGCAACGTTGGCAGCGAGAATGATCTGCTTGCCAGCTACGTGCAGCGTGTTGAACGTGTGAAAAAGCTCTTCTTGTGTAGCAGCTTTGCGGGAGAGGACTTGTATGTTGTCGATTAGAAGCACTTCTGCATTGCGGTAGGCATTGCGAAAGCGATGCATCTCTCCATTTCTTATGGCGCCCACAACGTGTTCCGTAAAGGTTTCCGCACGGGCGTAGAGGGCGTTGATTTTTCGCTTGCGTAGCGCGTGTGCCGTGGCCATCATCAGATGAGTTTTGCCGCTGCCGCTTGGTCCGGAGATGAAAATGGGATTGAAGGTGGCAAGCTCCATTGTGGGCTCTTGTCCGTTTGCCCCAGATAGATCTGACAATACTTTTAGGGTGAGCGCTTCTTCTTCTGGCGCCACAAATGTGTCGAAGGTTGTTTGTGGGTTGAGCGTGTCGAAGGTGAGTTCGAATTCCTTTGGTGCAGATTTCTGCGCTTCGTCCTCTTTCTTCTGTTTTTTTGGGGGTGCTGCCCTTTGTCCAACGGCAATGTGAACTTTTATCGGACGTCCACTCTCGTTGACGAGGTCCGTTGCAAGCTTTGCCTTGATGTGTTCCTTGAACCACATCACTTGAAAGGAGTCTTTTGCCGAGAGGTAGAGATTGCCCGCGTCGAAGTCGATTACCCGCAGGGTACGCAACCAGCGCCTGGCCGTTTCAGGGCCAAGGACTTTCTCCTGTTCCGCAATGAACTCCTGCCATGCGCGCATCATTTACCTTATTTAGCAGCCAATACTACCGGCTTAGAGTCCTCTGAGTCGAGCTGCTTGTTAATCCACCACTGTTGCACAATACCGAGTCCCATGGAAGAGAGCCAGTAGAGATTGAGACCCGATGGGAAGTGGTAGAACATTACGGCAAACAGCACCGTCATCATACTTCCCATGGTCTTCTGCTGTCGCTGCTGCTCGGTCATCTGTGAAGGGTCCGATGGACCCGTCGCACTCATTTTTTGCTGCACGAACATGACGCCGCCGAGAAGGAGGGGAAGGAGGTGCAGTTCACTGCCAAAGAAGGGAAGAGGGAATCCCCAATTGAAGAGCACGTCCGGCGCAGTAAGGTTGTCGATCCACCCCGGAATAAACGGCGCACCTCGCAGCTCAAATGAGCTCTTTAGCAGGTCAAACATTCCGATTAGGAACGGCATCTGAATGAGCATCGGAAAACAGCCCATCATCGGATTTGCACCACGCTCGCGGTAGAGATTCATGATCTCCACCTGTGCGCGTTTAGGGTCCTTTTTGAACTTATTTTGGATCGCCTGCACCTCGGGTGCAATCTTTTGCATCCGGCGCATGGAGCGCATCGACCAACTATTGAGCGGGTAGAGCATCAGCCTCAGGGCTACTGTAAGCAATACAATGGAGGCTGCCCACGATTGAGTAATGGTATGAAAGAGGTTGAGTAGCATGAAGAGCAGCTTCGAGAACGGTGCCGAGATGAAGCTGAACCAGCCGTGGAAGGTTTGGCTGCTCAGATAGTCCGGCTCGTAGCCATCGCTTGCATAGACAGCGTCCACTTGCTTGAGAATTTCACTGGAGAATGGACCGGCAAAGATCCGGAAGTTCATGGTGCCACCACTTGAGTTAAGCGGCAGTAGCATTTGATAGCCGGGGAAGTTTGCTGCCGGGAAGCGATCGTGTTCTGAGTCGATTTGAACCAAACGCGACGGCAATTCGGGTCCATCCACGCGAGTGGCGCGGTAGCCAGCGTCGATGTCACTAATTGGATCCAAAATGATTCCCATGAATCCGTTGGAGTTGCAAATCCAGTCAGGATTGATGGAGCTTACCGTGGTCGTACCCTGAGGCAGTTCCAGAGCTTCCACTTCCGTTTTCTGGTTGCGTGTAAGTCGACTTTTTAGCGCCGGCGCTGGGGATCCCGACACGAGTTCTACTTCCGGAACGCCAGTAGTGAGCCAGAGACCGCGACTATCCCCATCCACTCGCACGGAGAGGTCAATCATGTACGGGACACTGTTTCCTTCGGTAAGCCGATAGGTCTTGGTGATTCTGCGGTGTCTCTGTACGGCTTCAAACGTGATGCTGTGCATATCGTGGTGGGTGACCTTGTAGCGAAGTTCTGCCACTTCCGGGTAAGAGGATACGATGGTTAGTGCGTGATTTGCAGGCTCTAAAGTAACGACGGTCTTTCCATTGTCATCCTTCAAGTTGCGGCGCAATAGAGGGTAGTAGCCTCCAAGTTCGCCTTCCTCACGGATCTTGCCATCTGCGTGCTGTACCGGCCTGTTGGGGAAATAGGCATTGGGGGCATGTTTTTTCACCATGTCGCGGTCGAATTCAATCTCCCGAACAGCACTCAGGGGGTTCTTCTCGGAAAGAAAGGGAAGGTTGATCTCAACCAAGCTCCCTCCAACGTTGGAGAAAACGAGCTGCTGGAAGTTGTTTTCTAACAGGTAGAACTGCTCTGGAAGTGTTCCCGTTTCGACGACTTCAGCTACTTCGATTCCAAGGACCTCTTTCAAGCCGACAAATGCTCCACTATCGGCCTGGTAAATACCCACGGGTACAAATCCCTTGGCAGTCTTGGCTAGCGCAACGGCGTCGCTTGCTGGTGGCTCTAGAGGGATCGAAAAGGCGCCGTCGAGTAGGACTCCAAGCGACACCGAGCCGTCGCTTGTGACGAGCTGGAGATCGTGACTCCCCCTTCGTGGTAAATCAAAAGCTTGAACGGCCTGGTCCTTATTCTCAGCAAAGAAGTGTGCGCTGCTAGCCGCTACACCAATTCTGCTGAGCTCGCTATGCTTATAAGTGACCGTCTCCGGCGCATCTTGCGAAGCAACAATAACCTGGTTGCCAGTGAGGATTCCCTGGAAGGTCTCACCATCGCTGCTCAGCGTAACGATAGGAAGCTTATCAGCAGAAACAAGCCGACCGGCTGTGTCTTGCTCGATACGCGCCTGCTCCTGCGCTTCCCATGCCGCGAGTTCCTTTTTGTACGCTTCAAACTCTAAGGCACGCTCATACGCGAAGTATTGGCTGATGCCAAAGAGCGAAAGAAAAAGTGTAATAATAAAAAGTAAATTGCGCTTGTCCATGTATATGACTTCCAGGAAGAGTGAAGGAAAAGATTAGCACAATTGGGGCCTAAATGACAATCTTTCCGCGACACTCGAGTGGGGCAGGAAATCAGAGGGCTTTGGTTTACCCAGTTTGCTGCACGCGACGCTTCCGGCTAGCACCAC
>JBFIDQ010000243.1:0-4573 GCA_041603795.1 Chlamydiales bacterium | reverse complement strand
GTGAAGCTCCCTCTGCGCGACTCCGCGACCTCTCCGCCTCTGCGTTAAAATTGTTTTAGCCTTTAACTATTAGTACTTTGTATTCAGCTTGCAACATCTTGCCTGTCTCTTCGCCCGCTCTCTGTTGTTGAATCATTGTTATAATGCGATCGCCTTGGGGGGAGGAAGATAATCCAATAAATTGCTATAAGCAGGTAACATCTCGCATTGAATGAGGTCCATCGACTTATGTTGGCATATCTAACCTCCACCACTCCAAAGGGTCGACTCTGGGCTGTGACACGTTCACTTCTTGCTCTTATTTTCGCGGCTCTAATCGGCTTTGCATCAAGTCTTCACCCTCTTGCTGCTCCCGGCATAGCTGGATTTGGAGCATTGGCAATGCTCGCGTTCTTTTGGACAGAGGGACTCATCTTAGCTTTTTTTTTCCTCCTCTACTCAAATAGCGGCTCCATCGCTACGAACATCCACGGCATTCCAGCTCTCGTCGTGTACCCCCTGCTAATTGGACTGATGTTGGTGCCCTTGGCTAAAGAGCTTCTGATTCGACGCCAGAGCGTCGTCACCACCCCAGCACTCCCCTGGATCCTGCTTTTTCTTGCTAGTCAAGCCTGTGGAGCGATGTTTGCAGTTGACCCCCTCGCCTCGGGCGCGGCTGTTACGGAATTTATGGCGGAAGGTCTTATTCTCTACCTGCTCGTCGTCAACGTGGTACGAACGCCCGAAACGCTACGGCGTACGCTATGGATGCTTCTCATCGCTGGAGCTCTAATGGGTGCAGTACCACTCCTACAACAGATCACAGGCAACTACCACAACGACTTCCTTGGCTACGGTCAGCTTTCGAGTCCGGATTATCTATCCGTAAAAAGAGAGTACCTCGCAGAAGGTGGACAACCCCGGCTGGCGGGTGCCATCGGGGAACAGAATCGCTTTAGTCAGGTGATGCTGATGTTCTCTCTGGTTGCTCTTGTGTTATTCAGCGCGCAGCGCTCCTGGTGGGGCAAAGGATGGGTTCTCCTTGCCGGCATCCTCTCAGGCATGGGCTGCGTGCTCGCCTTTTCTCGCGGTACAGCGATTGCTTTCGTCATCACCATCGCTGTGGCCGGTATGCTGCGCATCATCAAAATGCGACAGTTCGCAGCACTCGGAGTCGTAGTCGCCTGTTTTCTTGTGATTTTTCCACACTACGTTACCCGCCTGGTCTCGATCAGTTCCGTACATGGCGCCCTCACCGAGGAAGTGACCTCCGAAGAAAGCCGTCCGGATGGTGCCACTAAGGGACGCCTTACGGAGATGATTGCTGCGGGCATGCTCTATATTGACCACCCAGTTCTCGGAGTGGGACCAGGGATGTTTAAAAACTATTCCCAGGAATATGGAAACCGCCTTGGTTTACGCCACCTCCTCACACCGAGAGAATCGCACTCTCTCTTTCTTGGAGTCGCGGCAGAAACAGGCACCGTAGGATTGGTAGCCCTTGTTGCCGCAATATTTGTCCTCCTACAGGGACTCAACGATGCCCGGCATCGCTGGCGCGACGAGCACCCCCTCCTGGCCAACAGCGCCACGGCTCTGCTCCTTGCTCTCATTGGCTATCTCACAGCCGGACTCTTTCTACACTTCGCCTTTATCCGCTATTTCTGGGTCACCATGGGCCTAGCTGGGGCCGCCTGCAGCGTGTCGAAGCAGCTAGAGGAAAAAGAGGGGAACTAGAGGGATGGTAAAAAAGTGGATATCCGCAGCTGTAGATTCTCCTTTTGGAGGCCCTCTTCTTTCCCTTTTGGAGAAGTTTAGTAGGACAGCCCCGAATCAGTTGCAGGTACTGACCTATCACAAAATTGACAACATAGAAGGCTTTGCCCAGCAAGCCTCCTATCTAGCCAGCCAGTACCACGTGGTCACCATTGCGGAGCTGCTCGCAGCAATCGACGACGAACAACCACTGCCCCCCAATTCGCTATTGATTACCTTTGACGACGCCTACCGCAACTTTAAGGAGGTAGCGTGGCCGATCCTCAAACGTCATGATTTGTCTGTAACGTTGTTTGTTCCTACTGCCTACCCTGGCCGCCCGGACCTCCCGTTTTGGTGGGATCAATTGGAGCATGCCTTGGAGGCCACAGCTCGACGAGATGCGATCTCCACGACGATAGGCAAGCTCCCCCTAGAGACCAAAGCAGATCGACAGCGTGCCCTGCGCAAAATAACGGAACATATGAAATCAATTCCGCACAAGGAACTCGAGAAAGAAACCCACGATCTCTGTCAATTGCTTGAAGCGCCCCCTTGCCGAGGAAGCTTACTCACCTGGAGCGAATTGAAGGAGCTCGCAGACGAGGGCGTTACCCTCGGAGCTCACACTCAGCTGCACCCCCTGATGACTCGTGTTCCACTGACCCAAGCCCTTGACGAAGCCAAAAATTCCCTGCTGGATCTTCAGAAAGAAATCGGGTCCACTCCCGCTATCTTTGCCTATCCGGCCGGTGCCTTCAACGACGAAGTGGCGCAAGGCATCAAAGAACTTGGCTTTCGCCTCGCCTTCACACAAGAGCGAGGAACAAACGATTTGCGCAACGTCGACCATTGCCAGCTCAGGCGTAATAACATTGGTCCCGATGCATCCTTAAACGTACTGAGGACTCAACTGCTTCGTGCTGCAAGAATCAGGCGTGGCTAGTACAACAACAGATTTTTTCTAGAAGTTATACTTTCCCTTTACAATGCCCTGACAAGCCATATCTCTGTAGGTGAAGGCGTCTCCTGGGAAGAATAGGGAGCCTTCAGCGATTAGAGAGAACTGTCCCCTTCGGAATCCAAGGATTAGGTCGCATTCCTCTCCCAGGTGGCACTTCAAGCCGGCTGGTGAGGCTGTGATACCTGACGATAAGAGTGTTGTGGAGGCATCCGTCTGGAAGTAGCTGTGGGCTAGGAGCTCAACAGAGAGATCCGCGCGAGGAGTGATCGCCGCGCCTCCTGTAACGATATGCATGTTGTTCAGTTCCGGATCGAACAGCTCGCCGTAGTATTGCACGGCAGTCAATCCACCTATTTTAGCTGTGTTGTTGTGGAGTCCGCTCTGGCGAAAGCCGTTCTTTCCTCCTGAGCCAAAGGCGTACCCGACTGTAAATGCGGGACCGTATCTAACCTGGGGACAGCGTATCGTTACGCCTGCATCGGCTCCGAATCCAGAGAAATTAGAATTCATTCCATCCTTTCTCTCGCAACCGTGAACTGCTCCAAGCTCCAACCAATAATTCGACTTTCTATGGAACTCCCCATCGACATGGAGTCCGTAGAAGACAGGGCGCTCATAGCTAGATCCGCGCTCCCTGTGGTGAATGATGTAGCCCGCTACCGTAGCTCTTCGTGTCAGTTCATAGGCGACACGTACAAGATAGTTATCTGATTTCTTGCCCCGTTCATCATTGATGAACTCTTCAACCATCACACCTTTCCAGCCGACCGCAGCATCTACTGTGAACTTATTGCGCTCATAGATACCCCGGAATCCATCCAGCCTGCTGTCATAGCCCCACTCCCGATCCGCTCTCACCCTCTGTCGACCCGCAACGAAAGTGAGTCCGTTGATGTACTTTCGGAAACTTACGTATGCGCGAGACAGTTTGATATGTGTTCCTGCATCGTTTTCCATTCCATCATTATTGATGATAATATCCTGCGAGAGGATCGTATTGACATATGCCTTAATGTACTTGGTCGGCGTGTAGGTTAGCGCGAATGAAAGCTGCGCTTGGAGGAGGTCCAACGAATCCGGCATCGAGCTCGCTAGATCGAAGTCGCGATTACTCCGCCAGCCCAACTCTGCTTGTCCACCATATTTTAGGTTTTTGGCGAGTTCTCGCTTTGACTTCGGCGTGTTACGAAAGTCAATAGGTGCCACCCTTTCGGAGAAGCCCACAAACCCGTTGTCAATTTCCACTGGGGTTTCATCGCCCTCCTCGCCGTTGCCAGCATTATGGCTGGCGACAGCTCCCAAACCACTAAAAGAGAGAGTCGTGAAGGCGAGTGCGGCGAAAATGCTTCGCGAGATTGTTGATGCTGGAGTCACTATAAACCACCTGACTGTATACGGGTTATTCACATACCAACCTCTATAACAGCCTTTAATAGAAATGGTCAAATCAAGTATTTTTTTGACAAATTAACCCAAATCCACAAGAGTAG
The DNA here is from genome assembly GCA_041603795.1 of Chlamydiales bacterium. Lineage (GTDB taxonomy): Bacteria > Chlamydiota > Chlamydiia > Chlamydiales > JBFIDQ01 > JBFIDQ01. The sequence continues at coordinate 385 of JBFIDQ010000243.1, read as the reverse complement.
GGTAAACAAGGAAGGGTAGTGTGAACAATCACCTTTTTCAAACACTCAGAAGCAAAATCATCTTGTTGCTGCTCATAACAGCTACTGCGACGGGCGTCGCCTATCACTTTTTTTCCAAGCAGGCGACTGCTTACCAGGCGACCTCCGAGGTGATTGTTGGCCCTGGAATTAGTAGTCCGAATCCTGGCCTGGACGCCTTTCGAGCTGGGGGGAAGCTTCTTCAAACGTATGCTGAGATACCGAATACGGACTCATTTCTGAATGACCTTGCGGAAGAGTTCAGCTCCAGGACCCCTCTTGAGTTAAGGGAAGCATTAACTGTTGTGCCCTATATCGACACCCAGATTTTACAAGTTACACTCAAGGGGAGCGAACCTGAGGAGCT
>JBFIDQ010000242.1:0-4630 GCA_041603795.1 Chlamydiales bacterium | reverse complement strand
TGAGCTACTCCCCAGCTTTCTGTATAGCCGTGCTCGTCGCTCTCCCCTTCAGCCGCCCAGTCTCCGGGCCCCTGCTTTTTTTGAAACTATGCTAGCGATTCAAATCAGGTCAATTTGTCGCACTTCGCTGTTGAAAGGGCGGAGGTAAAAAGGGTCATATTCAACGTTGGGAAAAAGCCAAGAAACAGCAATTGATCCTGGCCAAAAAGCACGAAACATTAGCAAAACATCTTCTGCCCGCCCATAAGATGTACGTTAAAAAGTACGAAAAGCTTGAGAAGTTGGCGAAAGCAAATAAGATCAAGATTCAAAAGAACCCGATGGGGTTGAGTAAGGTGCAAAAGAAGTATGAGCGCCTTAGGAAGCGTGTGGACGTGGGCGTGAAAGATAATACCCTAAAAAAACTTCTCAGCTCTAATTTTGGCCCTGGACCCGCAGATTTTCGTCAGGCCTTACAGGATCGACCAGACAGGATCCTCTCGTTAACTAATAACTATGTAAATCAAATGATGGAAAAAAATAGGTTCGAGCCAAAAGACCCAAATCATGTCTTTGGGGAAGATCGTTTAGGCCAGGCTATGAAGGCCTCGTTAGAAAAGGTTAATCAATTGGATAAAGATAGAAAGGTAATTGCCAGGGTGGTAAAAGATGCACAGCCTTCATCATGGGAGTCTATTCAGAGGAAGTTAGCTAATATTGCAGGTCGACTGAGGCGTCGTTCAGAAAAATTGAATCAGGACGATTTGAATACGGCTGCAGCTGACGCTGCGGCACTTGCAGCTCAGCAACCAAAGAACCCTCCCACGGATCGGCAACGGGAAGCATTAGCGGGCTCTATACGGTTAATGAGCCGCGCAGCTACATTAGCTCACATTATTGGGGCAGAAGACACTCTTGATTTGAATATGGCGGGGACTTGGGGAAATGTTATCCGCTTGTCAGATCTATACGGTCTTGAATCAGCACCTGCCGGTGGATCGAAATTGGATCTCAAGCACGGGAAGAGACATCAGGGCGACCTGGGGACCACGTATAGAAAGTAGACTTAGTAACTACTTACATAGCGAATTTCAGCCGGGGCTGGTTTGAGTGAGCAGCTAGTCAACTGGCCGAAGCAAGCTTAATAATCCGAACGCAAACTCCAATGCCGGGGCAATCTGCCCTAGCATTGGAATTTTTTTGTCTATTGGATCCCAAAGTATCCTGGTGCGAAGAAAGTGCCGAGGCCTAGGGCTAGGAGTCCGGTGGCTGAAAGGGCGCCCATGATGCGCATAGAAGCCTTCTCCGACTCTTCAGTTGCTGCGTAGGTAGCGACTCCGCTAGCGACCAAAACAATTGCCGATATTTTTGGATACTTCCCTAGGATAGGAAGTGCTAGGCTCCAAATATTTTGAAATAGTGGCGTCACTTTCGACCATCCCGCCTTAACTAGATCGATGAGCTTGCCGAACATGCCCATGATATTTTCCTTTATCATTGTTGTGGTGCGGCCACCCCACTCTACGAAGCCCTTTGCTCCTGTACTGAAGGCGTCGAATCCCTCGCCCCGACACTGAACTGTAATTTGATTAGACATGACATTACCTCAAGGTTAATTTACGAATGGTTTCGCGCAATTTTCCTTCATAATCCAATGCCGACTTATATTTCAATCATTTATTTGCTGTGGCAGCGCATCGGGTAGAGGCAACGCCTCGGCAGAATCAAAGCCTATGGCGTGAGCCATAGGTAGCTAGGAAACAAGTTGAGTTCTGAAGGAACGACATAAAATAATATCACTCCCTGCTTTCTGCCGCTCCGTTGGAGCTAATATTCTTTTTTTCGCCACCTATGGCTCACGCCATAGGCTGTGGGTCCGTCGAGGCGTTGCCTCTTAATGGCTAGCCCGATGTCCTGTCGTGCCGAAGACTCATAAAATAGAGGAATGCGCTTCTACGGGGAAATGGTACGCCATGGCTTGTAGTTCACAAAAATCAATTTTGGTGGTAGTCTCGTTGCCTGCACGATCGCCATTATGTGAGCACGAGATGAACGAAGAAACGCAATCAAGAATGAAGGCAATTGCCGAGCGGATGGCTCACATGTGGGGGTATCTTTGACCTCGCTAAAAAAGAGACAGAAGTTGCTGCGTTAGAGAAGCAGATGGAAGCATCGGACTTCTGGAACGACCAGGAGGCGGCCCAAAAGGTCATTGCCGATTGCAACGCGTTGCGTGCTTGGACGACGCCTTATGCGGACATCAAACAGCGCTTTGAGGGGGTTCAGGAGTTGCTCCCGGAGGCTTTTGCATCTGGTGACGAAGAGATGATCGAGGAATTTCTGGGCGAACTCGATGCAATCGAGACGTCCATTCAGGATCTTGAGATCCGCAAGATGCTTGCGGGAGAACTCGACGGCAAGAACTGCTTCCTTTCAATCAATTCCGGTGCTGGCGGAACAGAAGCATGCGACTGGGCTCTGATGCTCGGTAGGATGTACACGCGGTGGGCTGAGAGGCGCGGTTGGAAGGTGGAAGAGGTCGATATGGTGGAAGGCGATGTCGCAGGGGTGAAGTCAATGACACTACGCCTAGAGGGCGAATTCGCCTTTGGCTACTCCAAAGCGGAAAAAGGGGTGCACCGTCTCGTGCGGATCTCCCCCTTCGATTCCAGTTCACGTCGACATACGAGCTTTGCCTCGGTCGAGGTGACACCGGAGATCACAGACGATATCGAAGTAGAGGTCCTTCCCGATCAGATCCGTATCGACACCTTCCGTGCATCAGGTGCTGGGGGTCAGCACGTCAACCGAACCGATTCGGCTGTACGGATCACGCATCTGGAAACGGGGATCGCCGTTACGAGTCAGAGCCAGCGCTCACAACACCAAAACAAGGACACTTGTATGAAGATGTTGAAGTCGCGTCTCTACGAAAAAGAAGTGTTTGAGCGTGAGACGAAGCTCAAGAAGATGTCAGGTGACAAAATGGAGAACGCCTGGGGATCACAGATCCGCAGCTACGTCTTTCATCCGTACACCATGGTGAAGGATGCACGTACAAAGGTAGAAACTGGGAACGTGCAGGGGGTGATGGATGGTGATCTTGATCCTTTTGTCACGGCATATTTGAAGGAGTGTCAGGGATGAGTGAGGAGTTGCCGGGCAAGCCCTGTGAGGGACTTGAGGTCCGTTTTACCGTAGATGAAGACGGCAAGGCGATGCGCACATGGTTCGATGAACCCAGAATACTACGCTGGTTTCCCATGCAGGAGCCCGCGGAGATCGACGACTCCGTACAGCGCTGGATCTCCTTTGCGCGCTACCAGTGCAGTCTAACAGGTATTTACGAGGGCGAAATTGCCGGATTTGCGACCCTCTACCTGCAGCCCTATCGCAAGCTTATTCACCAGTGTGAATTTGGCATCATCGTCAATCCAAAGTTTCGCAACAAAGGCATTGGAAGCGATATGCTCCGCAACCTCATGCACATGGCCAAAACGAAGTTCAAGATCGAAGTTCTTCATCTTCAGGTGTATGACGAAAATCCAGCTGTCGCCCTTTACGAGCGCTTCGGATTTGTCCGTTTTGGTCACCAGGAGAGATGGATCAAGGAAGAAGACGGTACGTTTCGCGGTCGGATTTTTATGGAGCGCTACCTATGACCATGAATGTGCAGCACCTGGAGCACGAACTCGCTACGCGTTCCGGAAAAAGAGTGGAGTTACGGCTCAATGCCAATCGATCTACGATGTTGAGTGTGGTAAGTGATCGCGAGCCCGTGCGCGTCTCTCTCCACCAAATGTTCCTCAAGGCACCCTCTCATGTGGTTCAGGCCCTTGCAGGGTTTATCCAAGGTGATAAGCAAAAGCGCGCCAACGTGACCATTCAGACCTACATTGAAGAGCAGCTACCCACTCTCAATTATAGCAGTCGAGTCGATAGCGACTCCCTTGTGACCAAAGGTGACACGCACGACTTGCGCCGTATCTACAATGAGATCAACAAAACGTATTTTGGTGGCGAGTTAAACCTCCACATCACCTGGTATGGTCAGCGCACGCGCAAGCGTCGCAATTCCCTTACCTTTGGACTTTATCACGAGCCTCTCAAGTTGGTAAAAATTAACCGCCTGCTCGACACGGCTCTTGTGCCAAGGTATTTTGTTGCCTATGTTGTTTATCACGAAGTTTTGCATCACGTGTTCCCTACGTACGTCGGACAAGATGGCCGCAAAAAAATCCACAATGATGAGTTCAAGACCCACGAGAAGGGTTACGTGCATTACAAAAAAGCCCTAGAGTGGTTAAAACAGAATCGCAAGGCGCTATTTGACGGAAAAGTATAGGAGTGGAGAGAAATGGCAGGACATAGTAAATGGGCCAATATCAAGCACAAAAAGGGTCGAGCCGACGCCAAAAAGGGTAAGGCCTTTTCGCGAGCTGCAAAAGAAATCATTTCTGCTGCAAAGCAGGGCGATCCAGATCCAAAGACCAACGCGAAGTTGCGCCTAGCCGTACAAAAGGCGAAGGCAGCAAATGTTCCAAACGACGTCATCGAGCGCAATATCAAGAAAGCGCAGAGTGCGGATCAGGCGGACTACCTTGAGATGATGTACGAGCTCTATGGCCATGGCGGGGTTGGAATCTTGGTT